>CAMTOW010000139.1 GCA_947074245.1 uncultured Bacteroidales bacterium
ACGGATGCCGTGACCCGCAAACCGGTTTCGTTTGCTACGGTAACCTATGATACGGAAGGCCTGCGTGGCGTGCTGACCGATACGTTGGGGCGGTTTATACTTGAAGAGATTCCCGTAGGTCGCGCCTCGGTAGTTGTTTCCTGCATGGGCTACGATCCGGTGCGTCGAAGCGAGATACAGGTTTCCTCTGCTAAAGAGGTTTTTCTGGAGATTGTATTGAAAGAGTCGGTATTCGCATTGGGCGACGTGACGGTGCGCCCGGAAATCAATAAAGGGGAAGCATTAAACAAGATGGCGATCACGGGAAGCCGGATGTTCAGCGTGGAAGAAGCAAGCCGTTATGCGGGCGGATTCGACGATCCCGCGCGCCTGGTGAGTGCTTTTGCCGGAGTGGCCGCCAATCAGATGACCAACGGAATCTCCATTCACGGTAATGCTCCACACCTGCTGCAGTGGCGCTTGAATGACATTGAAATACCCAATCCCAATCATTTCGCCGATATCACCATCCTGGGTGGCGGGGTGTTTTCTTCCTTGAGTTCGCAGGTATTGGGAAATTCCGATTTTCTCAACGGAGCTTTCCCGGCAGAATATACGAATGCCGTTTCGGGTGTTTTCGATATGAAACTTCGAACCGGAAACGATCGCAACTACGAACAGACGATTCAGGTGGGATCGCTCGGATTCGAACTCGCTTCGGAAGGGCCGATCAATCGGGCAAAAGGTTCGTCGTATCTGGTCAATTACCGCTATTCGGCGACCGGACTCGCCAATCGGATCGGACTGATGGATATGGGCGGAAAAGTGATCGATTATCAAGACTTGAACTTTAACGTCAATCTGCCTTCGGAACGCGCCGGTACGTTTTCGATATGGGGAACAGCACTGCTGGATCATTTCAAGAATAAATATGATGACCGAGATAAATGGGAGGTTTTGAACGACCGCTCCGAGATGTCTACCGATCAGACCATGTATGCCGTGGGGATGTCGCATAAGATCGGAGTGAAGAAAGGCTGGGTAAAGACCACTCTTGGCAACACGTACTTTCAGGAAGACGCATCAATCGATTTCTATAATTCGGACTTCGTGCTGAAACCCAATCAGCATTTCAGCCGGACGTTTACCAATCTGATCTTCGACACGTCGTATACGCGTCGATATAGTTCGACGTTTCATAATAAAACGGGGGTGCGCTATACCGAGATGTTTTATGATATGTATATGGATCGGGCGCCTTACGTCGACGCTCCGATGGAGAAACTGTTTCAGGCGAAAGGTAGCACGGGGCTTTTCTCCGCTTATACCGCCGGTTCGTGGGATTTCGCACCCGGATTTCTGTTGAATGCCGGGCTGAGTTATCAGCGCTTGCTATTGAATAAGAAGCAGACCTTTGAGCCCCGTATTGCCGTACAATGGAAACCGACGGGGCGCAACACGTTTTCGATCGGTTACGGGCTCCACTCCAGAATGGAGAAGATCGACGTTTTCTTCGTTCGTGTCGCCGGCAAAGAGGTAAACCGAAATCTGGATTTTACGAAGGCTTCACATCTGACATTCTCCTATTCGTTGCGGATTACCGATGAAATGAACCTGCGCATCGAGCCGTATTATCAATATTTGTATGACGTTCCGGTAGCGATCGAAGGAAGTTATTCGGTTTTGAACCGACAGGATTATTATACGAAAGAAGCTTTGATCAATAAAGGGAAAGGGAAAAACTACGGCATCGACATAACATTTGAAAAATACCTGAGTCGGGGCTATTATTATATGATAACCGGAACGCTGTTTGACTCCCGATACAGCGATGCGGCAGGCAACTGGTATGATACGAGATACAACCGGCATTATGTGCTGAATGGCGTAGCCGGAAAAGAATGGATGATGGGGCGCCGCAAACAGAACGTGCTGGGGGTGAATCTGAAGTGTACCTGGCAGGGTGGAGACCGCTATTCGCCGATCGACCTGGAGGGAACATTGGCTCATCCCGACCATGAGGTGCAGTTTTTCGAAGAAGATGCTTTTTCGATGCAATTCAAATCAATCTTTATGGCAAGCTATACGGTGAGTTTTAAGATGAACAAGAAACGGGTATCGCACGAATTTGCCATCAAACATATCAATGCGACCAACACCAAAGGATATGCCGCTCACGAATTCAATGAAAAAACGCAGACGGTGGAAGTGAACAGTTTCGCCTTCTCGATTCCGAATATCTGTTATCGGTTGGATTTTTAAACCACTTTGGAATCGCCAGAACTTATTTAGCGAAAAGGATGGCTAGAACGATGGCGCTGTTTTTATCTTTTCGATTCCGACCGATCTTTTTGGATGATTGAATTGTTTTAAGAATACTATAAACGTATGTTTTAGTTTGTTACGGTTATTTTTATGCGTCGGTTTGACTTATAATCAGACGAAGCAATCAAACTTTTCATATCTTGTCAAATAATCATTTATCAGAATTGAATATGAAAAAACTATTATTCGTAATCATTTCATGTTTCTTGATCGGGACCTTGTCCGCACAGGAAACGTTGACAAAAGATCAGATTAAAAAGCAAAAGCAAGAAGAGAAAGAAGCGAAGAAGAAAGCGCAGGAAGAGGAGGATATGCGTACGTTTCAAATGATCAAACAAGCCTTGGTGGATCAATCGTTCGTTTTGGAAGCACAGCGGTTGAGTTTCAAGCGGGGGAAAGTGGTTTATGTGAATCAGAATACCAATTTCATCTCTCTGAATGACGGGAAGGCTGTCGTACAATTGGCTTTCAACACCGGATTACCGGGCGCGAACGGGATGGGTGGATTGACCGTTGAGGGAGTCGCATCAAACATTACGATGAAAGAAAATAAGAAAGGTGATATTTCGTTCTCAATGAACGTGACCGGAAACCGGGTATCGGCTCAGGTTACCATTCTGATTCCATACGGAGGCACGATGGTAGACGGTCAGGTGAATTCGAACTTCAATTCAAACCGAATCAATTACAGCGGAACGATTCTTCCTTATGAGGATTCACAGATTTTCAAAGGTACGGTGCGACCGTAAACGAATCTTTTCAAATCAAGAAATACAAAAGAGTTCAGATTTAAATTTTTAAATCTGAACTCTTTTTTTCTGCAACCCCGAATCGGACTAATCTCGTGACTTGGATCGGAGTCGCAGAATGAATGTTATTTAGATCCACAGTGCGGATAGATTCTATTCATTGCCGGAAGCGATGACGCTGCTAATGATATTGATCGCGCTCGCAGATGGGTTTTCTTGATAATATATCGGGAGATGTGTTGCTGTTGAAGGGAAAATCAAATTCAATACTAACTCTTGTTCCGCTATCGTATCGGTCCAATAATAATTGGTATTTGACCAGTAAAACCCGATATTCTGTTGACTATTCATATACCCTATGTTTCCTCCTTGGTTACGCATTCCATTTGAAGCCATAAAAATGGTATAATCGGTATTGTTATTGGGTGAAAACCAATATCCCGGAATCGGCGTATTCTCATATTTGTATCCCATGCTTATGAAGTTCATAATCAATGAGAGACTAGGGACTTGATAGCCGATAGGCGAAGGATCGTATATCGTTTTAACATCCGATCCACCAGCCGAACTGAAATTCCCCCATAGTTGAGGATTAAACGGAGTAAACCAACTGCCGGGTTTGCCTATCGTCGGATAAAATATATTAGGATTCAATATTCCTTCATTTAGATTCTGGGAAGCCGTAGATGGGAATATAGAAAATAAGTTGTTTCCATAATTGGGTTTGGATGTTTCTGCCAGACCATCGCTTGCTAACATCGGATCTTTACGACCCCATTGATAAAACGGAGCGTTTTCACCGAAAATTAGGGTTTGATCTTTTTGCGTAATGGTAACTTCTTGTGTGAGATTACTGGTTTCCTGCGTAAATCGGATGGTTATGCTACGCGTCTCATATTTATAAGTCGCGGCAGAACAACGTCCGATTGCGAAAGGCATGATATCGGGATATCCGTTACCGATAGTTTGATTTTCAGTATTCAAAATCCAATCTGTGACCCAAATCTGCCAACTCCACATGATTTTGCCATCTTTTTCGATTCCGATCACAGCATTTCCCTGTCTGATCGCTTGAGGCGATATATAAAATTCTATATACTGATTATCATCCGATATTTTTACATTAGAGATTAAGCCGGGAACATCGCTCCATAATAATTGAGCCGTAGCTCCTTTCGTATCAATATTTAATGCAGATATACTGCTGATCGTTTGACCTAAATAATTTACGAAATTTGCCGGACCACTATCTATACAATCGGTATTGTTGGGTGTCGTCGGGCTAGATCCGTTATCAATCGCATTTCCCATTACGGTGCATAGGAATTTGAACCATCCGGATGAATTTGCAATGTATGTGTTAGATGTATAGTATGAGCTTCCTATCATCGATAGGTTGGTTTTTGTTTCGTATGTAGAAGGTTCGGTATCTCTCAGTTTTAAATCATCTTCATTGGTTGTCGTGAATTCAGACGGCGTAACATATAAGCTTTTTGTTATTGTGCCTCCGTTCGTATCAGAAAGGTTATTGAAAATTCCTGTCCAATATTCATTGTCGGGAGTCGCGCTTACGATCTCTGCCGTCCACCCCAAATCTTGTATTTGATTATTCTGATTGATGTACTCACTAATGAAATTCAGCTTAATGGAGTCTCCTGCATAGGTACACGTGCTATTGGCCGGAGTAACCTTAAAGGTATAATCTCCTTCTTTCAACGAATAAACATATTTATGACCGGCTATCCATTCTTTTGTATTGGTATCGCTGAATTTTATTGTTTTGGCGTCGATTCCTTCGAATTTCAGGGTTATTTCGGAGTCAGGACCCACTATTTGAGGTATAATCATTAGATAGCCATTGTATTCCATGATATTCTCCGCAGGATTGGACGCGATGGGGCCATTGACCAATCCTACATTGTATAGCTGATCCGACATGCCCGATAGAGATGTCTATACGGGTTTATTGTGCTGCATATTCAGAGACAATTCTCCCGTTGTATAAATACCTTTAATACCAATGTATTCTATCGGCACATTGGGTCCGCTTGCAACGAAGCTGATACAGGCAAGTGCATGTGAGAAATTTAACTCCACATCTGTTTTAAACAGATTCATTTTGGGAGTCGCAATCATTAAATCGGGTTGATCTTCGACCGTCTGGGGTAAGGTATATGAAAGAGACGGAGGACCTACCTGCTCGGCTGTGATCTCAATTCCGTTATTCTGATCTGCATAAGGAGAATAAGCGAAAAATGAAATATATCCTGTTTGAGGCCAATAGTATAGATGATCGAACATCCATTTATTACCGGCATTTTTTGAAACTTTTGTATTTGCGAAAAAAGAGGACTTCGGTTGCGGCGCATTTTCAAATAACACATCGGTTTGATATCCCATGATTCCTATTGAATTGAAAGCCGTGTCTGTTGCCGATTCTATCGGAATGCCCCGTACGAATTCTTGTTGTAAGATATTCACGTCGCATTTGATGTTAATCGCATTTGATACTTTCTCTCCAATATTTTCATCATTACATGATAAGCAGCTAATAAATAACAAAACAAGATAAATACCCGGATTTAATTTCATAAACAATAGGATTTGATGTTAGTAACCTACTCACTACTCGTAATAACGTAGTTTGTTACATTGGGTTCGTGTTGGTTGTAAAAATATACATTTTTATGTTTTGGGTGTTTTTTGCTCAATCATTGTTCAATATTTGGTTTATAGGTTGTTGTGTTTTATTTTGGAAGGATTGGTTTGGGGTGTTTGTTGTTGTAATTAAACAATAAGGTGTGGTCTGATACGGATGTGAAAGGATGGTGTTTCGATAACTAAGAAGGGTTTTGGGGCGATAGAAACAGCGGGTGGTCGCTATCTTATTGAAATGCTGGAGAGTTGGTAAAATCTAAATCTGTTTTTCGAGTGTGTTCAAAACTGCTCATGTTGTTAAAACAAGAAAAGCCTCAGAATCATTCGATTCTGAGGCTTTTTGGTACCCGGAGCGGGACTTGAACCCGCACAATCGCAATGATCGCAGGATTTTAAGT
>CAMTOW010000140.1 GCA_947074245.1 uncultured Bacteroidales bacterium
TTCTCTTGCTTTTTAGTCGTTGGTAGGATCTCAGTCGCAACCTCAGGAAGCAGAGTTAACGCTATTATATACCACCGATCTTCAGGGGGCAATTCTGCCGTATGAATTCAATAAAGATAAATAGGCTTCAACCAGCCTGGCCAATATTGCAACGTATGTAAACGAACAGCGCAATCAAAATCCCGATGGTGTCATTCTGCTCGATGACGTAGATTTTCTGCAAGGTCAACCGTCTATTTATTATTCGAATTTTGAGGATACCGTAAATACTCATCTTCAGGCTCGTGTGATGAACTATTTGGGGTACGATGCTGCCGCCGTAGGTAATCACGATATCGAACCGGGCGAAGCCGTATACGCTCGCGTTCAGAACGATTTTGCCTTCCCGTGGTTGGCTGCCAACGCGATTGATACGCGTACCGGTAAACCGTTTTTCAAACCTTACACCATTCTTAATAAAAACGGAATCAAAATAGCCGTATTGGGAATGATAACCCCCAATATCCATGCGTGGCTTCCGAAATATCTTTGGGAAAACATCGAGTTTCAGGATATGACCGAAGCTGCCCGTCAGTGGATTCCATACATCCGCGAAAATGAAAACCCCGATTTATTGATCGGTTTGTTCCATTCCGGAGCGGATTATACGGTAAATGGTGGCGATATGGATACCTATAAGAATGAGAATGGCGGAATTCCTGCGGCCACGAAAGTCGACGGATTCGATATGATTCTTCTCGGTCATGATCATCAGGAACGCATCGAAGAGATTACCAACGAGGCCGGCAATAAGGTTGCGGTTCTGAATGCGCAGACGGGTGCTCGTTATTTGGGTCGCGCCGATATTCGTCTCAAAAAATCCGATTCGGGCAAAGGTTACGACAAAGTGATTACTCCATCGTTGGTTGAGATGAAGAATATTCCCGTTGATACGGCATTTGCCAATCTTTTTGCAGCCGATGTAAATCTGATTAACGATTATGTAGATGGCGAGATCGGAATGATTACCGACACTCTTAAAAGCGAATCAGCTCTTTTCGGTCCGTCCGAATTTATGGATCTTATCCACAACGCGCAGCTTCAGGCTACGGGTGCGGATGTTTCTTTTGCCGGGATTTTATCGACCGATGCGGTTATTCCTCCCGGAAAATTAACGATGCGCAATCTGTTTACATTGTATAAATACGAGAATCTTCTTTATACGATGTCATTGACCGGTGGGGAGATCAAAGATTTCTTGGAATATGGTTTCGGACGTCAATACAATCAAATGAAATCGGTCAACGATCATTTGTTGAATTTCCAAAAAGACGAAAAAGGCAATCCGGTAAAGAGCAGTCGTTTCGGCTTTCAGTTCGTAACCCCGACGTTCAACTTTACTTCTGCGGCAGGTATCAAATATACGGTAGATGTAACCAAACCGGTAGGCGAACGTGTCACGATCCTTTCCATGAGCGATGGGTCGTCGTTTGATCCCGACAAGCGTTATAAAGTTGCGGTCAACTCTTATCAGGCAAGCGGTGGAGGAGGTTTCTTCTTCGATGGTCTTGGCTTTACCAAAGAAGAGACGGATGCGCGTGTCATCAATGCCTCTAAAAACGATGTCCGTAAATACATCGCCGACTACATCCGTTCGCAGAAAACGATCACTCCGGCTCTGCGAAATGATTGGCAGGTTGTTCCCGAAAATTATTTCCGTGCGGGTGTGAAAACCGACCGTAAATTATTGAAAAAAGACTGATCCCTTAAAGAATAGAATCAAGACGCTTTCGGATTTTTTCCGGAAGCGTTTTTTTATAGGTCTATATAACGAATCAAAGCGTTTTTTAGAAGATGCCGCACAAACAATCGCCTGATAAGGATTGTTATTTTGTCGTATGTCAAGTAATTATTGTCAGTTTTGGGTTCCGAAATTGACAGTTTTGTTTCAAATTTGTCAGTCGACCAAATTTGGATGATTTGGCACGTTCTTTGTTCTTAAAGCAATGAAACTAATTTTAGGTGAAATAATACCTGTGATTATTAATTATTAAATCAAAATAATTCAATTAAAATATCGATTATGAACATTAAGCCATTAGCAGACCGTGTGCTGGTTAAACCGGCTCCTGCGGAAGAAAAAACAGTCGGAGGAATTATCATACCAGATTCTGCAAAAGAAAAACCGCTTAAAGGCGAAGTGATTGCTGTCGGTAACGGAACGAAAGATGAAGAGATGATTGTGAAACCGGGCGATTCGGTTCTTTATGGTAAATATGCCGGAACAGAACTGGAATTGGAAGGAACTACCTATTTAATGATGCGCCAGTCAGATTTGTTGGCGATTATTTGATTCTCACTTTAAATTAATTTTTATCAAAATGGCAAAAGAAATAAAATTCAATACGGAAGCGCGCGATCTTCTAAAAGAAGGTGTTGATGCGTTGGCAAATGCAGTGAAAGTAACATTGGGTCCTAAAGGTCGCAATGTGATTATTGATAAGAAATTCGGAGCTCCTCACATCACGAAAGATGGTGTATCGGTAGCTAAAGAAATCGAATTGGAATGTCCGTTCCGCAACATGGGTGCTCAGCTGGTTAAAGAAGTAGCTTCTAAAACAGGTGATGATGCCGGTGATGGTACGACTACTGCTACCGTTTTGGCTCAGTCTATCGTAAACGTTGGTCTGAAAAACGTAACGGCGGGTGCCAATCCAATGGATTTGAAACGCGGTATCGACAAAGCCGTATCAATCGTTGTTGGAGAGATCCGCAAACAAGCGGTTGAAGTTGGCGATGATTATACCAAAATCGAAAACGTAGCACGTATCTCTGCTAACAACGATGCGGAAATCGGTTCGTTGATCGCAGAAGCGATGAAGAAAGTGAAAAAAGAAGGTGTGATCACCGTAGAAGAAGCGAAAGGTACCGAAACGTATGTAGACGTTGTAGAAGGTATGCAGTTCGATCGCGGATACATCTCTCCTTACTTTGTAACCAATACCGAAAAAATGGAATGTGAGATGGAAAACCCTTACATTCTGATTTACGATAAGAAAATCTCGAACCTGAAAGAGTTGTTGCCGATTCTTGAACCGGCTGCTCAATCCGGACGTCCGTTGTTGATCATCGCCGAAGATGTAGATTCAGAAGCGTTGGCTACCCTTGTGGTAAACCGTCTTCGCGGTTCGTTGAAGATTTGTGCGGTAAAAGCTCCTGGTTTTGGCGATCGTCGTAAAGAGATGTTGCAAGACATCGCTATCCTTACCGGAGGTATCGTGATTTCCGAAGAAACAGGTCTTAACTTGGAAGTGGCTACCATCGAAATGTTGGGCCGTGCCGAAAAGATCACCGTAAATAAAGAAAACACCACAATCGTAAATGGTGCTGGTTCTCACGAAAAGATCCAGGATCGTATCAAACAGATCAAAGCTCAGATCGAAGCGACAACTTCAGATTATGATCGCGAAAAACTTCAGGAGCGTTTGGCTAAGCTTGCCGGTGGTGTTGCCGTTCTTTATGTCGGTGCTGCTTCAGAAGTGGAGATGAAAGAGAAGAAAGATCGTGTAGACGACGCTTTGAGCGCGACTCGTGCTGCGATTGCAGAAGGTATCGTGCCGGGTGGAGGTATCGCATACATCCGTTCGATTGCTGCTCTTGAAGATGTCAAAGGTGATAACGAAGACGAAACTACGGGTGTAGAGATCGTAAAACGCGCTATCGAAGAGCCGCTTCGTCAGATCGTTGACAATGCCGGTAAAGAAGGTGCCGTTATCGTTCAGAAAGTAAAAGAAGGCAGTGGCGACTTCGGATACAATGCGCGTACCGATGTTTACGAAAACTTCTTCGCTGTCGGTGTGATCGACCCTGCTAAAGTAACTCGTGTTGCTTTGGAAAATGCGGCTTCGATTGCCGGAATGTTCCTGACTACCGAATGTGTAATTGCCGATAAGAAAGAGGATAATCCTGCTCCGGCAATGGCTCCTGGTATGGGCGGAATGGGCGGAATGATGTAATTCTGTGAAAAATGAATAAAAATAGAACCGGGCTCTGTGTGCAGAGTCCGGTTTTTTAATTTATTTTTGCGCCCAAATTATCAGATTGGCTGATAAGATTCTTATCGGCACGGAATATACATCCTGACATTATGGAATGGGTTAACAGTTTATTTATCGAACATTCGGTCATACAAGCCGTAGTGGTTCTTTCTACCGTAATCGCAGTCGGCCTGGCACTGGGCAAGTTGAAAATGTTGGGAATCTCTCTCGGCGTCACCTTCGTTTTTTTCGTCGGTATTCTTGCCGGTCATTTGGGGCTTAGCATTGATCCTCAAATGCTCAATTATGCCGAAAGCCTTGGTCTTATTTTGTTCGTTTATGCCTTAGGCCTTCAGGTTGGCCCATCTTTTATCGCCTCATTCTTCAAAGGTGGTTTGAAATTAAATGCCTTGGCCATGGGTGTCGTTTTCTTGGGCACAGCCATGATGCTCGGATTCTATTTTATTACCGATATCTCTTTGCCCGAAATGACGGGTATCTTCTGTGGTGCCATCACCAATACGCCTGCCCTCGGTGCGGCTCAGCAAACGCTCAAGCAGTTAGCCGAAAACAATGTGGTTGCTCAGCCCGATTTGGCATTGGGATGCGCCGTGACCTACCCGCTCGGGGTAGTAGGGGTGATTTTAGGGCTCATCGCTCTACGCCGTTTCTCATCCGATAAATGCACGATCTTTACCAATGACTCCGAACATAAATCCTCCAAGACATACATTGCCGGCTTTCAGATCATGAATCCTGCTATTTATGAAAAACAAATCCAGGAAGTCGCTTCTTTCATTCCCAATAAGTTCGTAATCTCTCGTGTATGGAAGGATGGTAAAGTGATCATTCCTACCTCTGCTACGGTCTTGTCCGAAGGTGAGCGGATTCTCGTAATCGCTACCGAAGCCGATATTAAGGCGTTGACGGCTCTTTTTGGCGAACAGGTACGCGACGATTGGAATAAGGAAGATATCGACTGGAATGCGCTCGATAGTCAGTTGGCTTCTCAACGCATCTTGGTTACTCAAACCGAAATCAACGGAAAGAAGATCGCCCAGTTGCGCCTGCGCAATAAGTATGGGGTCAACATTACGCGTGTCTTCCGTTCGGGTATGAATCTTTTGGCGACACCCGATTTGACGCTTCAGCTTGGCGACCGCCTTACGGTTGTCGGTGAGCGCGAATCCATCTCTCAGGTCGAAAAGCTCTTGGGTAATGCGATGAAGCGTCTCAACGAACCCAATTTGGTAGCGATCTTTATCGGAATCATGCTCGGCCTGATCGTCGGCACCATCCCTTTCACCATCCCCGGTGTTACCCTCCCTGTTAAACTCGGCATTGCCGGCGGTCCCATCATCGTTGGTATTTTGATGGGTGCGTTCGGTCCCCGTCTGCATATAATCACATATACGACTCAGAGTGCCAACCTCATGTTGCGCGGATTCGGTATCAGTATGTACCTGGCTTGTTTGGGTATCGATGCCGGAGCTCATTTTTTCGAGACGGTATTCCGTACCGAAGGTCTCATTTGGGTCGGAATCGGTTTTATACTGACCGTTGCTCCGGTCATTCTGATGGGTTTTTATGCGCTGAAATTCAAGAAGATGGATTATGCTACCGTATGTGGTATGTTATGCGGCAGTATGGCCAATCCGATGGCGCTCAATTATGCCAACAGCACGGTTGAGGGTGATGGGCCTTCCGTTTCATACGCCACGGTATACCCGCTTTGTATGTTTGCCCGGGTAATCATTGCTCAACTTACATTGTTGATATTTATGTGATTATTAGATAAATATAAAAATATAAGGATCATCCTTCGATCGGTTTTTCGTTCGATGGATGATCCTTTTTTTATGAATGGTGGGCTTGTTCCGTTTTTCTGCCTGAGTTTTTCCAATTTCCCGCCTGATGATTCTCTTTTTCCTGCCTGACTTTTTTTAATTTCCTGCCTGACAAACCGGGATTTCCTGCCTGCGCTTTTTGTGGTATTTAGTAGTTAAAAACAAAAAAGAGGACCATCCCGCTCCAGATCGGAAGAGCGTCGTGTAGGGAAAGAGTGTTAAGATTCGTGTAGATCTCG
>CAMTOW010000141.1 GCA_947074245.1 uncultured Bacteroidales bacterium
GAGATTCTCCGGAGTGACTGGAGTTCAGACGTGTGCTCTTCCGATCTAAACAAAAAAAGAGAAACGCATGATGCGTTTCTCTTTTCACATATTGTTTACGGAACTGATCATTGGGCTGTACATCCCGCGTCACGCTTATCTTCCTGACGTCCTTGACTTTTCTTCAAAATCTCTTTATTCACCCGAAGCTCAGCTACTTGCAGTTTATACAATTTCTCGGCAGAAAACAGTCGACTGAATTTTCGGTAATAGTCATTATCCAACTGAGCGTCCTTCAAACGGGAGTTGTTTATCGCATTGGCGATTTTCAGATAATCCGATTCCGATACGTCCCCTTTTTTTTCCTGAAGGGTTCGGATTTCACGACGAGTCTCACACTGTATATCAAATTTTTTCTGCTGGAGTTCGTCATAAAGCGGAAAGAATTTCTTCTGCTCTTCATCCGTCATTCCGACCTCTTTGATCAGAAACTCTTTTTTCTGAGCCATATATTCTTTCCATCGGTTGTTGTTATGATGCTTGTGTTTCGGCGCGTTCTGTGCGAACGCGTTTCCTGACAACAACAGGATGAAAAGGATTCCGCAAAGAGTAAAGACTCTCTTCATATTCATATTTCTCATAATTTCATTTCATTTAAATCACTTGTGGTCGCTATCCGGATAGAGATATTCATAGAGATCATAATCACTCAACGAGGCATACAATACATCCTCGTAAGCCGTCTGTTCTTCCGCGGCGGCAAGCTGAGCGTTCCGGTCTTCAGTCGCGGTCGGATTGATCATAACCCGAAACATCAAGACGAAAGCCGTGAACGTCGCAGCCATGTACATCCATGGTTTGACCCGAGCCCACATAGATATCTTCGGCGCCGATACGGGAGCTTCCTGCTCATCGATTAGCGCTTCCATCCGTTTGTTGAAGTCTTCGAAATACCCTTCGGGAACCTTCATTCCCGTGTCATGGGTTCCAAAATCTTTTATGTCGATGTTATCTTTCATTGTTCTTTATCTTCAGTTATTTGACTCTCATAAACCGAAAAGGTTTAAAAATGCTCGCTGAAAAAATCTTCGATCTTCTTTACGGCGATATGATAGGATGCCTTGAGCGCGCCGACCGATGTCCCGAGTATCTCGGATATGTCATCGTATTTCATCTCATCGAAATAACGCATGTTAAAAACAAGACGTTGCTTCTCCGGCAATGTTAAAATGGCTTTTTGCAAATTTTCCTGCAGTTCGTCTCCGTCGAAATATTCGTCTGACTCGAGATTATCCAACAAAAACGTATCGTCGTCGCGTGTTTCGACATGAAGTTCCTGTCTTTGTTTATTCACGAACGTGATGCTTTCGTTGGTAGCGATACGATAGAGCCATGTGGACAGTTTTGAATCACCCCGGAATGTATCCAGGCTTTTCCATGCTTTCAGAAACGTGTTTTGCAATACATCATTCGCATCATCATGACTCATCACGATTTTTCGAATCTGCCAGTATAGACGTTCCTGATAAGCAGTGATCACTTTAGAGAAAGCGGCTCTTTGTGTTTCAGGATTTTGCAACTGCCGAACGAGTTCTTCTTCGTTATAAACAGTCATAAAATTATTGTTCGTTCAATTTCCTTCTAGTAAATACAATGCTAAATTTAAAGTTTTAATCGGAACATTCTTCTATATGACCTGTTTTATTGATGAAGGTTTAATGCGTGTTATCTTAAAACCCGCTAAAGGAATATAAAATCACTAGAAATAGTGATTGACTCATGCTTTCATTCTATGGATATTTGCAGAAACAAATCACTTTCCAGATAAAGGATTATTCGTGTATGAAAAAATTTACATTTGCTACCTTACTATGTTGCGCCGTATCGTCTGTCGATATGTACGCCGATAATACCATTTCACCGGCCGATTCATCCATCTTCAAAAACATGCTTCTAAACGAAGTCGTGGTAGTTTCCAACCCGAAACTCAACCAGCGCGTTTTTGAATCGCCCGTTTCCATCTCGGTTTTCAGCGCTGAGCGAATCGACCGTCAGAACATTCTGTCCATTAAAGACATTTCTGCCGTGGCGCCCAATTTCTTCATACCCGATTACGGCTCCAAGCTGACTACCGCGATTTACATTCGCGGAATCGGAACCCGGACGAACAATTCGGTCGTGGGCATGTATGTAGACAACATCCCTTATCTGGACAAAAGTATTTTTGATTTCGACTTCCTGGATATCGAACGCCTGGAAGTACTACGCGGTCCGCAGAGTACGCTCTACGGACGCAACACCATGGCCGGATTGATCAACATCTATACCAAATCGCCGTTCGATTATCAATATACGAAAGCGATGGTCTCCTATGGAAATTATGATTCGTTTCGCGCCTATCTGTCTCGTTACGGAAAAATAAATGAAAACCTGGCTTACTCGCTAAGCGGACAATATCAAAGTTCAAAAGGATTTTTCAAGAATCATTATACCGGCGAACGTGCCGATTCGACTCGTTCGGCCAATGGGCGCTTCCAGCTTTACTGGAAACCACGTCCCGGAATGAAAGTCAATTTCACAACCAACTTCGAATACGCATGGCAGGCGGGATATCCGTATGCGCTGATCGATGACAACGGCAAGGCGGGAGACGTTTATTACAACGATCCGGGATCTTACGACCGTATCCTCTCTTCCACGAGCCTATTGGTGGAAAATCATTTCGAAAACTTCACGATGACCAATACGACCGGGTTTCAATATTTCGACGATCACATGAAACTGGATCAGGACTTCACCGAAAAATCGATTTTCACCCTCAATCAGAAGCAGAAACAACACTCCTCTTCTCACGAGATCATCCTGAAGTCGCGTAAACCGGATAATTTCAAATGGCTTATGGGTGCGTTCGGCTTCTTCCAGCGCCTGCATACCAATGCTCCTGTCGATTTCAAAAAAGAGGGTATCGACGATATGATCAACAGCAACATCCAGATCCCGACGATATCCATGGGACCGATGGGAACGGTATCCATGTACGATTCTCTGATCAACAACAATATGATCATTGCCGGCAACTTCAAAACTCCGGCTTGGGGCGTAGCCGCATTTACGCAGCTCACATACGACAATCTGTTTGTAGAGGGGCTTTCCATTTCGGCGGGAGTCCGTCTGGATTATGAAAAAACCAAACTTCATTACGATTCATATACGACCGCGTATGCCAAAGGTGGCGTGAATGTGAATATGACCGGACGTCCGCCGGTGTCGATCTCGTTTATGGACACCATCGGCATTCAGATCAAAGGCAAGGAGAAAATTGACAATTTGGTTCTTCTTCCCCGCTTCGACATTCGCTATTCGCCCAATCGCACCTGTATGACCTACGCATCGGTATCGAAAGGTTATCGCGCGGGCGGTTTTAACTTCCAGATGTTCTCGGATGTGATCCGCGATCAGCTCAAAAGCAAGATGATCGGCGCTTTCGTTCAGCAAGCCGACAAGATGGGCATGGGCAACCGCATTCCTGATGATATCCGGGATATGGCAAATACGCCCGAGATCAACGAACGGGAGATCGTTACTTATAAACCCGAATACAGTTGGAATTATGAAGTGGGCGCCCGCTATGAATCTGAGAAAAAAACAGTCAGTGTAGATCTGGCAGCATTTTATATCGACGTGCGCAATCAGCAGGTATCCGCATTTTCTGAACAGGGATTGGGGCGAATCACGAAGAATTCCGGTAAGTCGAGAAGTTACGGGATTGAAGCCGGATTGAAATACTTCCCGCTTTCCGAACTCGGATTCACGGCCAACTATGGGTGGACCCATGCCAAATTCATTGAGAATAACGACGGTATCAACGATTATAAGAACAACCGGGTACCGTTCGCACCCGAACACACCATGTCTGTTTCAGCCAATTACCTGATACCTTTTCAGGGAAAATGGCTCGACAACTTGAATTTCAGCGTTTTATTCGCCGGTGCGGGACGTCTCTACTGGACCGAAGACAATAGCCAGTATCAGGATTTCTATGGAACCCTGGGAGCTAAAGCCGGAATCAAAAAAGGGATTTTCGAACTTTCGGTATGGGGCAAGAACCTGACCAATACGAAATATCAGGCTTTCTATTTTGAATCCTTAGGAAAAAAACTGGCGCAGAAAGGAGCTCCGCTTACATTCGGAGCCGATTTCACCGTAAAATTCTAACCATCCTTCCTATTAATTAATACAGCACGCCCCCGCTACAGCGATGTAACGGGGGCATTATTTTTTTTACAGGTTCAAACCGGCTTCATAAGCCGTTCGCATCATCGGCGATTTTTTGATATCACCTTTGTTCCAGGCTCCGGTCCCGGCTATCACGCCCTTGCAGACCGCGCCGTTCAGGCACTCCAGAAAACCGCTGAATTCGACAACGGTTTTGTCCATAGCCGCGGCAGAGGTATCGGCCGCCGTCAGGATGTAATGGAATTCTTTATTCCGGATCTCCGTATAGCGGGCGCAACTCCGGTCGATCATCGTCTTCAGCTGTCCGCACATCGTATAGAAATAGATCGGAGAAGCCAGTACGATCACATCGGCCGCGATCATCTGTTCCAGCAACGGCGCCATATCGTCTTTTTGCGTACAGCGATGTTTTTCAAAACAATAACCGCACCCGGTGCAGTATCCGATGGTCAGATCGCGCAGATTCACCTTCGTAACCTGATGTCCGCTCTCGACGGCTCCAGTCATAAACTGATCACACAGCAGATCCGAATTACCCCCTTTTCTCGGAGAAGAAGAAATTATCAATACGTTCATAGCAATACTTTTTTATCGGATTAAAATTACCCAAAGCAAAAGAGGTCGCCGATAAACGAATTACGGATAAACGGATACATTTTACTGCATCGCGGCCGAAGCGTTGCGTTCCAACGGAATCATTTCGCCGATTTGTGCCGACATCAACGGAAGAGATTCCTCAACGGCTTTACGCCGGATATTCAATACAGGCTCATCCCAGGCATGTTTTGCAAGCGCGTATTTTGAATGATGTCCCGTGAAGACCTGCCGCGGATTCAGATCCTGAATCGCACGGATCACGTCATCGGGCATCAGATGGATAAACCGCCAGTTCTTATCATACTGTCCGTTTTCCATAATCGCCAAATCGATCTGAGGAAACGTTTCTGCGATTTTCCGAAAATGCGAATCGTAACCTCCGTCGCCGCTGACATAAATGCGATTCTGTGGAGTTTCGATCAGAAACGAAGCCCACAACGTCTGGTTCGATTTAAACGTACGTCCCGAAAAATGACGTGTCGGCAGACAATGTATCTGAAAGCCCTTTGCCAAATCGCCGGTATCGTACCAATCCATTTCCAGAATCCGATCGGTCGGATAACCCCATTTTTCAAAGTGAGCCCCTACCCCCAGCGGACAAATCACCAGACCGACACGGTCGCGCATTTCAACAACCGTTTTATAATCCAGATGATCCCAATGATCATGCGTGATCACCAGATAATCGATATCCGGAAGATCGGAAGGTTTGTAACGATCGGTTCCCGCAAACGGTTTGTTGAACAATGCGATCGGTGAAGCCTCATAAAAAACGGGATCGACCAGAAAGCGTTTTCCCGAAAGTTGCATCAAATAAGACGAATGACCGAACCATACCAATAGATCTTCATCGGCAGGCAGGTTTCGAAGATCGCTCTTGACAACCTCGATCGTATGTTCCGGACGATTCCTTTCGCGTTTTTCAAACAAATAGTCATAAATGGTTTTCGCCCGACTCTCATCAGTAGTAAGTTGTGGAGTCTCACTCTCATTCCGAAACTCACCATCCTTAAAATTTGGCGATTCCAATACCCGCTTGAGTCGTTCGCCCTGAGGCTGACTTCCGAATTTCGGATGGTTCAAATACAACGCTGCGGCAATGGCCAACATCAATAAACAAATACCTATATAAATCATCTTGGATTTCATCATTGTAAAAAAATCATTTCGCCCGGATCAGATACCGGATCAATGCGTAACCGCCCAAAACCTGAATCGCCATTCCCGGTATTCCGATGCGGAAATCCTGAACTGCTTTATAAAAATCACCTACCAAAGCCCATTC
>CAMTOW010000142.1 GCA_947074245.1 uncultured Bacteroidales bacterium
CCCGCGACCTTCGGAACCACAATCCGACGCTCTAACCAACTGAGCTACAACCACCATTTTGCAATAGCTATATCTTAAAAAGGTCGCCCTGAATAATCTGGGTGGGAGACGGGTCTCGAACCCGCGACCTTCGGAACCACAATCCGACGCTCTAACCAACTGAGCTACAACCACCGTTTTTGCTATTGCGTTGCAAAGATATCTATATTTATCATTCCCGCAATAAAACGGGGCAAAAAAATATTCTAAAAATATCATTTTGCCCCGTTTCTGTTAGGAATAGATTGCTTTTTTACCGGCTAAAAGGGTATTCTTCATCAATGAGCAGATTGTCATCGGCCCTACTCCACCAGGAACCGGCGTGATATAAGAACACTTCGGCGCAACTTCATCGAATTTCACATCTCCGCAAAGACGGAATCCGGTTTTAGAGGTTTCGCTCGGCACGCGAGTCGTACCTACGTCGATCACTACGGCGCCTTCTTTGACCATATCCGCTTTTAGGAATTCGGGCACACCGAGTGCGGCAATGATGATATCGGCCTGAAGGCACATCTCTTTCAGATTGGCAGAAGCGCTATGGCAAATCGTAACGGTCGCATTGCCCGGAGTCGCCTTTTGAGACATCAGTGTAGCGACCGGTTTGCCGACAATATTACTACGTCCCAACACGACGCAATGCTTACCTTTGGTATCGATATCGTATCGTTTGATCAGTTCCATGATACCGGCAGGAGTTGCCGACACGAAACAAGGAAGCCCGATCGACATACGACCCACATTTACGGGATGAAATCCGTCGACATCTTTGCGATAGTCGATCGCTTCGATCACTTTTTGCTCGGATATATGTTTCGGAAGAGGCAGCTGCACGATAAACCCGTCTACATCTTCATCTTTATTAAGTTTGTCCACCATTTCAAGCAGTTGTTCTTCGGTGGTGTCTTCGTCCATACGGATCAGTGTCGATTTGAATCCGCATTCGTTGCATGCTTTCACTTTGTGTGCTACATAGGTTTCGCTTCCCCCATCGTGTCCGATAAGAATCGCAGCCAGATGCGGAGTCTTCCCTCCGGCTTCCTTAATCGCAGCGACTTCGTCGGCTATCTCTTGTTTGATCTGAGCAGCGACAGCTTTTCCATCGATTAGTTTCATTCTGTTTTATTTTAAAAGATTGACGATCGCCAAATTAACAAAAAAGAGCCACCCCGCTTCATAAAACAAATCCTTTCTTCGAAAAAAGATTATTATTCTCTATTTTTGGCACTTACTCTTTCCGCCAGGCGGATCTTATGAATTCATCAACACCTAAACACAGTATGAAACCGATTCTTCCGGTAGCCTTGTTTGCTACCCTCCTGCTCTCTTCCTGTACGAATTCGTCCGAGAAACAAGAAACAGCAATCATTCCCGAACCGATTTCTATCCGAACCGGAAACGGCTCTTTCCATTATTCGACACAAACCCGCATCGAATACGATCAGCAAAATGCCCGATTGAAAGCAATGGCGACCAACCTACTGCCGGCTCAAGGAAAAGGGCGTGAAAACGTAATCCTTTTACAGACAGACGCTTCGATAGAGAATCCGGAAGGATATACCCTTCGGATCGACCGCGACACGATCCGAATCAGCGGCGGAACCGAACGCGGCGTATTTTACGGATTGCAGACGCTGAATCAGCTACTGCCGGAAGCACCGGTCGCAATCATCGAGGATGCACCCCGTTTCGAATGGCGCGGAATGATGCTCGACGTATCCCGACACTATCAACCCAAAGAATACCTGTTTCGCTTTATCGACATGCTGGCTTATCACAAGCTCAACAAATTCCATTGGCATTTGACCGACGGGATCGGCTGGCGCATCGAAATCGAACAATATCCGGAATTGACCTCGAAAGGCGCTTTCCGAAAAATAAAAGAAGCCAAGGCTCCGTGGATCGGACTTGAACTTGCAGAATCACCTACTGCCGAAAATGTTTACGGCGGATATTATACCAAAGAAGAGATTCGTGAGGTAGTAGCTTATGCCGCAAGCAAACAGATTGAAGTGATTCCGGAAATAGAAATGCCGGGCCACTCGGAAGCGGCTACGTTCGTCTACCCCGAATACGTGTGCAGCGGAGCAAAAGCCGGAAGCGGAATCTATTGCGCCGGCAACGAAGCGACTTATCAGTTTCTGGAAAACATCTTGAGCGAAGTGGTAGAGCTTTTCCCTTCGGAATACATCCACATCGGAGGTGACGAGGTGGGCAAAGAGCAATGGGCGCAATGTCCGAAATGCCGTGCCCTACGAAAAAAAGAGCAACTGAAAGACGAACATGAGTTGCAGAGTTATTTCGTGAAACGAATGGAACGCTATATCAACTCACGCGGCAAAAGACTGATCGGCTGGGATGAGATTCTGGAAGGCGGTCTGGCCGAAAGCGCCACGGTGATGAGTTGGACGGGATGGGAAGGCGGAATCAAGGCTGCCAATGCTCAACACGATGTGATCATGATGCCGCTCGACTATGTTTACTTCGACCATTATCAGGGATACAACCCTTATGAACCGCAAGCGTGGGGAGGATACAATTCTTTGCATCGCGTTTATGACTTCCCGGTTGTTCCGGAAGGAATTTTACCGGAAAACGTGAAATACGTAAAAGGAGGTCAAGCCAATATGTGGACCGAAAACGTAAGTGAGACCGATCACCTGGAGTATATGCTATTCCCGCGTATGGCGGCTCTATCGGAAGCCTTGTGGTCGGCTACGGAGGTGAAAGACTGGAGTCGATTCAAACGCAAAATGGACCGTCAGTTCGACCGTTATGCGGAAAACGGATGGAATTACTCCGAAAGCGCTTTCACCCCGATGATCGAACAGCAGGAATACAAAGACGGAAAAACCTGCATTACGCTGAAAACGGAACTGGACTATCCGGTCTACTATACGACCGACGGTACGGAACCGACTACCCGATCGACTCGTTATGAAGGGAAGATCGTGATCGACAATCCTTCAACCTTGAAGGCTCGCACATTCCGACGCGAGAAACCGGTCGGGTATCCGCTGATCATCGCCGACCTGCAAAACAAAGCTACTGGGGCCACCGTTCGCTATGCCAATCCGTATCATGCCGGATATTCGGGTGGCGGAGATTCGGCTTTGGTCGACAACCGATATGCCATCCATCGCGGCGACGATAAATCCTGGCAGGGATTTGAACGCAACGATATGGACCTGACTCTCGAATTGAAAGAACCAGTGCGGGTATCCAAAGTAAATATGCGATTCTTCCAACATTTGGCGATCACATCCGTGATGCTTCCGGAATCGGTTAAAATCGAAGTATCCGAAAACGGAACTGATTTCCGGGAAGTTTACTCGGAAAAACTGGCCGCTGAAAAGAATGTAGACGGCCTGATCAAGAACTATACGTTCGCGTTCGAGGAAACCCCAGCTCGATTCATCCGGATCCAAGCTGTAAATCCGCAGACTCTTCCGGCAGGACATCGTCTGGCAGGAGGAAACGCCTGGGTATTTACCGATGAGATCGCAGTTCATTAACCGCTGTTTTTTCGTAAAATCAATCCATAAACCGATCATCCCCGATTCGAATCGTTGAATCGGGGATGATCTTATCCTTTATTATCTTATGACCGAAAAAGAGAAATGCACCCTGGGCATACTTTATGATGCCAATTCCGATCCCGAATTGCTTCGCGAACGCAAACAGGCCGCGATGGAGTTATATCGATACAACCGGACTTCGCCCGAAGAGGAGAGTGAACGACTGACGATCCTGAAATCGCTATTCGGAAAATCGGATGAGAATATGATCATCCTCCCTCCTTTTCATTGTGATTACGGTTATAACATCGAAGTTGGGATCAATTTCTTCGCCAATGTCAATCTGGTGATTCTCGACGAAGCCAAAGTGAAGATCGGGAACCATGTTTTTATCGCCCCGAACGTAGGGATTTATACCGCCGGACATCCCATGGATACCGTGGATCGGCGAAACGGACTGGAGTACGCTTACCCTGTTACGATCGGAAATGACGTGTGGATCGGAGCCGGCGTATCGATTCTGCCGGGCGTGACCATCGGCAACAACTGTGTGATCGGCGCGGGAAGCGTGGTAACGAAAGATATCCCCGACAATGTGCTCGCCGTAGGCAATCCTTGCCGTATTGTGCGCAGCATCGAGAAGAAATAAAAAAACCGTTCGCATCGCTATCACAGCCAAACGAACGGATCAAAGAATTCGCCGATATATAATTCACCCAAATATCGGCTTTTGATTCTTTTGTGAACACTCAAATAATTACCACTTTTTCACATATATCAATTAATTACCAAAGTCATTGGTAGCATATCGTAACAAGAATAATCGTATTGACAAAAATAGCATTGATCGATTCGTTGATGATAATATTATTTTATCCAATCATAATATTGCATATGATAATATTGTCTAAACAATCTTCTCTAAACCGGATTGGATGAGATAAGAAAGAAAAAGGGCCGTATCGTGAAGATACAGCCCTTTTTTATGTTGATCGGATTATTATCGTCTCATCTTACGCATTAAGTTAGCCGGATTCTTAGTCTGAGTAACCATACGCATCATTTTGCGAGTCTCATCAAACTGTTTGATCAGACGGTTCACTTCCTGAATCGTAGTTCCCGAACCTTTTGCGATACGCGCACGGCGGCTACCGTTCAGGATTTCAGGATTGGTACGCTCCTCCGGTGTCATCGAATAGATGATCGCCTCGATGCTTTTGAACGCATTGTCGTCGATATCAATATCTTTAATCGCTTTGCCGACACCCGGAATCATCGAAGCAAGGTCTTTTAGATTACCCATTTTCTTGATCTGATGAATCTGAGCGATAAAGTCGTTGAAATCGAACTGGTTTTTCGCAATTTTCTTCTGAAGGCGTTTCGCTTCTTCTTCGTCATATTGCTCCTGTGCACGCTCAACCAGGGAAACGATATCCCCCATTCCGAGAATACGATCGGCCATACGAGCCGGATGGAAAATATCAAGCGCTTCCATCTTCTCGCCCGTACCGACAAACTTGATCGGTTTGTTGACTACCGAACGGATCGACAAGGCAGCTCCCCCACGTGTATCACCATCCAATTTCGTAAGGATCACACCGTCGAAGTCCAAACGATCGTTGAATTCTTTTGCCGTATTCACAGCATCCTGTCCCGTCATAGAGTCTACGACGAAAAGGATCTCGTCCGGATTGATCGCGTCTTTGATCGATTTGATCTCCACCATCATCGCCTCGTCTACGGCCAAACGACCTGCTGTATCGACGATTACGACATCAAACCCGTTGGATTTAGCATATTTTAGCGCGTTTTCCGCGATTTGAACCGGATTCTTGCTTCCGTCTTCCGAATAAACCTCTGCACCAATCTGCGTACCAAGCACTTTCAACTGCTCGATCGCAGCCGGACGATATACGTCACCCGCCACGAGAAGCACTTTCTTATTGCGCTTCGTCTGCAACATATTGGCCAATTTGCCGGAGAATGTAGTTTTACCGGAACCCTGAAGACCGGACATCAGAATGATAGCAGGATTACCTTTCAAGTTAATATCGACAGCTTCACCTCCCATAAGGGCAGCCAATTCGTCATGTACCAACTTGACCATCAGCTGACGTGGCTTAACGGCAGTCAGAACGGCATCCCGTTTAATTTCAGCTGATGAAATCGCCGCAATCGTTGGCGCAACTGATTTTAACGCTGTTACATCATTCTCAGAAGATCGTTTCCGTTTCTTTGATTTATCATCAACAGATCAAAGAAAAGCCTTAGATAAAGGTGCAGGTAGATATAAATGGTTATATGACTATACAACTAATTGTACATTATCTGGATGCGATATCGAAGATAATACCATTCATGATAGTTATGAAGATAAAAGTGTAAACATTGCTGGTTACTGGACATCATCTACCGTACGCGCAAGTAACGACTTAGTATGGGTAGTTGATGAAGGGGGAAGACTTACCTTTGAAACAGCAGGTAGTGCTAAAAACATCGGGGTTCGCCCAGAGATCGGAAGAGCACACGTCTGAACTC
>CAMTOW010000143.1 GCA_947074245.1 uncultured Bacteroidales bacterium
TTCCTCTTTTTATAGGTTCTCTGAATAATTTACAGGGCATTCTCTCGGATCAGATATTCGGCGATCTGCACAGCGTTTAGTGCGGCTCCTTTTTTGATCTGATCGCTTACGCTCCAGAAAGTAAGACCGTTTTCATTACAAAGGTCTTTACGGATACGACCTACGTATACCGGATCTTTCCCGGCGATATCCAATGGCATCGGATACACCTTGTTTGCAGGTTCGTCCATCAGAATCACTCCGTCTGCTTTCCCGAACGCCTCACGAGCCTCTTCGATAGAGATCGGTTGTTCGGTTTCGATCCAAGTCGATTCGGAATGCGCTCGCATTACTGGTACGCGTACGCAAGTTGCGCTAACCTTGATGTCCGAATGCATGATCTTACGTGTCTCATGAAACATTTTCATCTCCTCTTTCGTATAGTCGTTGTCCGTAAACACGTCTACCTGAGGAATCAGGTTATAGGCTAGCTGATAAGCGAATTTACTGACTGTCGCCTCCTCGCCGTTACCCAGCTGTTCATATTGTTTTACAAGCTCGTCCATAGCTGCCGCGCCTGCGCCGCTTGCTGCCTGATAAGTCGATACGTGTACACTCTTGATATGCGACAACTCCTCGAGCGGTTTCAATGCTACCACCATCTGGATCGTCGTACAGTTCGGATTAGCGATGATTCCGCGTGGACGGATCTTCGCGTCTTCGCCGTTTACTTCAGGCACAACCAATGGAATGTCCTCTTCCATACGGAATGCGCTTGAGTTATCAATCATTACGGCTCCATGTTTCGTAATTGTTTCGGCGAACTCTTTCGACGTACCTGCACCGGCAGAAGTGAATGCGATATCAACACCCTTAAAGTCATCATTATGCTTCAGCTCCTTGACTACGATATCCTGTCCGCGAAATTTATAAACTGATCCCGCACTACGGGAAGAACCGAAGAGAAGAAGTTCATCTAAAGGAAAGTTTCTCTCTTCGAGAACACGAAGAAATTCCTGTCCTACTGCGCCACTGGCACCAACAATTGCTACTTTCATTTGTTCTAGTAATGAAAAGATTAAAGAAGATTATTAACTACTGGATATTTCATCCATGAAAAACACAATGTGCTTTCTTAAAAGTGCAAAAATAGAATATTCAGTAAGATATCCCTTAAAACCATGAGAATTTTTCTATTCGCACTATGCTTTTGCATTCCAATTTGTTGCTTTCCTCAGTTTTTCGATGATTTTTCAAAAAATGACTGGAATTCGAATTCGGCATGGAAAGGCAAAACATCCTGTTTCACAGTCAATGAACGGAGTCACTTACAACTCTCCGATCCCGGCAATTCCGGAATAGCTTGGATCTATACGCCCCTTTCTGCAAATACAGCCCATACGTTTGAATGGGAGTTCCGTTGTATTCTTCGGTTCAATCCGTCCCGATATAATTTTGCTCGCATCTATCTTTCTGCCGATAACGGCGACTTCTCGCTTCCTCTTACAGGATATTATGTTCTGTTGGGCGGAACCTCCGATGAAGTAGCTCTGTTCCGTCAGGAAGGCGATAACCATACCCGGATCACGGGTGTCGAAGGATGCCTCGACAATAACCGGAGCGATGCGACGATTCGGGTGAAATATACTCCCGATACGGGATGGGTTCTGAATGTGAGTCTGTCCGACGGCACAGGTTCATACCGGGCAGCTTCAACTTCAACCGCTCTTTTTCCCGATTCATTCGTTTTCGGGCCCTCGTGTCATTATACCAAAACATATTCCGAAAAATTCGAGTTTGATTATTTCTCGTTCGCTTCGTCCGATAATTCCGGAACGACCGATCCCGATATTCGTCCCGACTCCATATATATAGATACGCTGATTTGCGTTTCTCCCGATTTGATACGGATTCGTTTCAACGCCCCGATCTCCTTGCAAGAGGCTTGGGTCGGTCTGAGTGAAGACGGTTATCTGCTCGAATCCGAACTGGAAGATGATCAAACGACCATCCGCGCGATCGTCTCACCCCGACTCATTGAGAACGCTCCGATGCTCTTGTTGATATCTAATCTTTTCGACACCTATGGCAATCGGCTCAACCCGTTCGTTCACCCGTTCACGGTTCCCTATTTTCCGACTATCCCGGATCCGGATCCGGAAATTCCCGACCCGGAAGAACCGGATGTTTCGGATGATTTTACTTCGAGTGCCCTTCTCATCACCGAGATCATGGCCAATCCGGGAGACAATACGAGTTTACCGGATGTGGAATACGTCGAAATATACAACAATACCGAAACGACTCTTTCGCTCAAAGACGTTCGTTTCTTTTATGCCTCAAAACGGTTTCTCTTGCCTGAGTTTAATCTTCACCCGGACAGCTATGCGATTCTTTGTCATAGCAACAAAGCCCATCTCTTTTCATCAGATATCCCGGTCGTTCCGGTTGCTTCGTTTCCGGTATTGGCCAATACAGGTAAACTTCTTTATCTCGAATCTCCCGAAGGTCAACTTCTCGACTGGGTCGAATATGATGGCAAGTGGTATGCAGATTCTCAAAAGACCAAAGGCTATTCGCTCGAACGGATTGATCTCGACAACCGGTTTCCCTCTGCGGCCAATTGGATCGCGTCGGTCGATCTGTCGGGTGGTACGCCGGGTGCTCCCAATAGTGTCTGCGAAAGGAACCCCGATACGTCATCTCCCTATGTGGCGTCGTATCGTTTCGATGCTTCTGCACGTCTTCATATTTCATTTAGCAAACCGATGAATGGTTCATTGACTCAATCTTTCGATTGGCTCGAGATTCCACAGGGGCTTTTACTCGATTCCGTTCAAAGCGATTATCCGGCATATCGCGATTTCCGGATTTTCTGTAGCGGGTATCACGAACAGTATGATGTGTTTCGAATCGATTCGTTGCTTGCCGAATGTGTATCTTCCCGTTCGCTTGTCGGCAACACGGTGCTTGCGGTCGAATCTCCGTCATCGTCTCTCGTCGATGGATTGGTCATCAACGAGATTCTCTTCTCACCTTCTTCTCGTACGGGTATCTTTGTAGAATTATACAATGGTTCTTCTCAAGTCGTCGACGCCTCGTCTCTCTATTTGGCGCTCGAGGCTAGCGGAGGTTCTATCGGTACCGCTTATGCCCTAGCGCCCGCTCCCCATCCGATTCTGCGGGATCGGTATGCCTTGATATCGCTCAACCCCGCGCTCCTGTTCGATGAATACGGATGTTTCGGATCTCCCCATATTCTCACCCCGACTTCGCTTCCGGCCATCAAACCCGATAAAGGCATTCTACTCTTGCTCGACTCCGAGAAAAATATTCTCGATCGGATACCGTTTTCCGCTGCCATGCTGACCGATGGCCAGGGTGTAACGGATGGTGTTTCTCTCGAAAGGGTAAGCACGTCTATGTCCTCTGGCGAGTGGAAGCCGGCGAAACAGTCCGCCGGATACGCCACGCCGGGTTACCGCAATTCGGTCATTTCCGAATCCAAACCCGATCCAATCCTACCCGATACCGATTGGTCGGGATTCCGACTCGGATTTCGAAAAGTAAGCCTGAGCGATTCGGCGGACGGTTGCATCGTTCTCGAATACTCCCTCGATACGCCAACCACTCTCCATGCCGCGATATACGATGCTTCCGGAATCGAAAAAGCGAGACTAGCCTCCGGCGAATCACTCGAAGGGTTCGGTTCCTTGAGTTGGGATCGCGAATGGCGTCAAAACGGAATCCAATCTCCCGGAATCTATATTCTCCGGATCGAATGGCGTAATAATCAGGGAAGAATAAATCACGAAAAGTTAGTTTTTCCTGTTGTTCCTTAACAGAATAATAAGAATGGTAATTGTTTATTTTCCTATTTTTGCGATTATTCACCTTTTCGCAGACTTATGGATTTGATTCACTCGATTTTTCAGATACCATTTACCAACCCGACCTTAATTTTCTTTTTGGTATTAAGTGTTATCCTGCTGGCCCCCATCATTCTCAACAAGATCGGTGTCCCGCACATCATCGGTCTGCTGCTTGCCGGCGTACTGATCGGACCCAATGGTACCGGAATATTACTCCGGGATACCAGTTTCGAACTGTTTGGCAAAGTCGGGTTGCTTTACCTGATGTTTCTGGCAGGTCTGGAAATGGATATCAACGATTTCCGAAAAAACAGATCGAAAGGGATCGTTTTCGGTCTTTATACGTTCATCATCCCGATGATACTGGGCACGTTGGTCAGCTATTACCTGCTCAACTTCTCCATGGTTACCTCCATATTATTGGCAAGTATGTATGCTTCCCATACGCTGGTGGCATATCCGATCGTAAGTCGTTATGGGGTCACGAAAAACCGTTCCGTGATCATTACCATAGCCGGAACCATCCTGACCGTCCTATTGGCTCTCTTCATTCTGGCGATAATCACCGGGATGTATAAAGGCGAACTCAATTCGGCATTCTGGATCCGCTTCGGATTATCGGTCATCATCTATGCGTTTGTCATCATGTTCGCCTTTCCACGCGTTGCGAAATGGTTCTTCCGGAAATATGACGACAACGTCACCCAATACATCTTCGTTCTTGCTCTGGTTTTCTCGGCCTCGTTCGCGGCAGAACTATCCGGACTCGAAGGCATCATCGGTGCCTTCCTGGTGGGAGTTGTACTCAATCGATACATCCCTTCGGTTTCACCGTTGATGAACCGAATTGAGTTTGTTGGCAATGCGCTCTTTATCCCCTATTTCCTAATCGGTGTGGGGATGTTGGTCGACCTGCGTGTTCTCTTTCGCGGTCACGAAGCGCTCATTGTTGCGCTGAGCATGTCGGTCATCGCCACGCTTTCTAAGTGGATTGCCGCCTGGCTCACCCAAAAGACCTTCCGGATGAGTAAGACAGAGCGTCTGATGATATTCGGTCTGAGCAACGGTCAGGCCTCCGCCACGCTTGCGGCTGTACTCGTGGGATACAACATCATCACGGGCACCACTGCCGATGGCGAACCGATCCGATTGCTGAATGAGAACATTCTCAACGGTACCATCTTAATGATCTTGGTTACATGCACCATCAGCTCCATCGTAACCGAACGCGCATCTCGCGAACTCGCGATGAAAGACGAAGAAGAAACCTATCGCAATCAGGAGAACATCCCCGACGAGAAGATTCTTATTCCGGTAGCCAACCCGGCTACGATCGAAAACCTCGTCAACCTGGCGATCATGCTCAAGAATGCGAAAAACAAATCGCCGCTCTATGCGCTCTATGTCGATGTCGATACGGGCAATAAGACCGATACCTATTCTAAATCAATCTTACCCAAGGTCGCCAAAATCGCTTCATCGACCGATACCGAAGTAAATATGATCGCGCGCTCCGATCTCAACATCGCGAGTGGAATCGTTCATGCGATCAAGGAGAATAACATCTCCGAAGTGGTACTCGGCTTCCATCAGAAAGCCAACATCGCCGACACGTTCTTCGGCCCCACTTGCGAGAACATCATCGAACGCACCAATAAGATGATCTTGATCACCAAGATTCTCACACCGGTCAATACCATCAACAAGATCATCGTAGCCGTTCCGCCCAAAGCCGAGTTCGAGACCGGATTCGCCCGCTGGGTAGACCGTATCGCCAACATGGCGGTCCAGACCGGTTGTCGGTGCATCTTCTATTGCAAACCGCATACGGCCGACCGCATACGGCAGTTGATTGAACTGCGCAAATACCGGATGCGCGCCGAGTTCGAAACGCTCAATGAATGGAAAGAACTGATCGCCTTGCAAGACGTGGTTCGCAAACACGACATATTCGTTATCGTCTGCGCCCGCCACACCTCGATCTCCTATCATCATGGATTCGAGAAATTACCGTTCATCCTTTCCAAACATTTCAACTTCACCAACCTCTTGGTGATCTATCCCGAGCAGTTCGCCAATCAGAAAGAGTTCGCCTCGTTCACCGATGTGCCCGCTATGGATATCAAGAATCCGTATCCCAACTTCGGTCAATACGAAGGATTCTTCTACAACATACGCTCCTTGGGCGGTCGTCGTAAAAAATAATCGCTCGGTTC
>CAMTOW010000144.1 GCA_947074245.1 uncultured Bacteroidales bacterium
AACCAACGCATCCATCATCGTTTTATCGCCCGGTTGCGCTTTCGTCTGTTTGCGTACACCTTCCAGACCACCCGCAAACATTTTTTTCACGCCTGCGATATCCAGTTCCGTACCTTCCGAATGATCACTCATTCCCAACAACAAACCGCCGATCAGCGTACTGGTCGAACCGCTTGTCGGAAGCATTACATTGAAACCTGCGTCGTTCAAAAGATTTTTATAATCTTTTCCTTCATCCAGTTTTTCAACTACCGAGTTCATCGCCTGCACGATGGCAGTACCATGGTCTCCGTCGCCGATAACGGCGTCAAGTTGAGAGAATTCATCTTCACGAGCCTTGATCATCTCAAGAGCCATACGAAGCATTTCCTTAAATTTTTCAATAGGGAGTGTAGTCATTGTATGTGTGTTATTTTCCGATATTGGTCCAATATGGAGCATTTGACATTCTGTTTTTCAAAAGATCGATGTGTTCTTCATCCACTTTCGCGATGATCATCTGGAAACCGTGTTGTTCCTGTACGGTCAATAGTTCGTCGATACGACCGAATACTACTTCCACACCCGCTTCTTCCAGGATCAAGGCTGCCTTACGGTATACGATGCTCATCTCCATCAAAGTCGTTGCACCCGTTCCGTTGATGATCAACAGGGCTTTGTCTCCTGCTTTCAGCGCAAGTTTACGCGACAATAGGTCTACCATCTTTTCAGCTGTATCGTCTGCCGAGATCAACGACTGCAAACCGCCACCGCCTTCACCGTGCTGACCCATTCCGATCTCCATCTCACCTTCCGGAAGATCCGAGATAACAGCGCCGTTCTGCGGATGCGTACATCTTCCCATCGCTACGGCAAGAGTCGCCGTAGTCGCGTTGATGCGTTCGCAGATCTCATAGATCTCATCCAATGATTTGCCTTCATCTGCCGCAGCTCCGGCGATTTTGAACAATGGAACGCAACCTGCCAAACCGCGACGGTCTTCGTTCGGAGTATCCAATCCCGCGCTGATATCGTCGTGTGTCATCAACATTTTCACTTTGATACCTACGCGCTCTGCCAGCTGACAAGCCATGTTCGCGCTCATCACGTCTCCCGAGTGGTTCAATACCACCAAAAGGATACCCGCTTCGCGTTTGAACATCTGCAACGCCTGGAATACGCGCTGAGCTCCCGGAGCGGCGAAAATATCACCTACTACCGAACAGTCCAACATACCGTCTCCTACGAATCCGCTCAACGCAGGCTCATGTCCGGCACCACCCAATGTGATCACCGCTACCTTATCCTGTGATTTTTCGTTTGCGCGAACTACGATGTTCTCGCCACCCAGTTTTACCTGGCTGTTATATGCCATAACGAAACCGTCAAGAAGCTCTCTTGTGATGTTTTCCGGTTCGTTGATAAATTTTGTTTTCATAGACTCTGTGTTTTATATGTGAATTAGTTGTTCGTAAACTGCATGATTTCAATCGGAAGTCCCTCCTCTTCGATGAAGGCGATCATTAGGTTTTCGCCCCCTTCCATCGGTTCGACGATCACTTTTTTGCCTTTCAGTTCTTCGTTCAGATCTTCCACTTCATACGCGATATGCGGTAGTTTCTGAATCGATTCAGGCATCCATGAACCCTCTTCGAAACGAAGGTATTCGATCTTGTTCTCGCTCTGCGTGAAGTCGGTCAGCCATACTTTCAAACCTTCCACATATACTTCACCTTCCTGAGGTGTCGTCGTCGGTACTCCGAAATGATTAATCTTTCTCATGATATTCAGATATATTAAAAAATTTATGAATGATTATTTCTGTAGAACATCCGTGAAGTTTACGTTCGGATTCGTGAAACGCAGACCGTCACCGTCGTGGAATGTTCCGTATTCCGTTACGATTGCACCGTTGTCGCCGGCACGTAGGAAGTGAGGAGCTTCTCTTTCGTTCAGCGTAGCGATATCGCCTTCGTGAAGTTTCGTGAAGTTAGCCACGGTGATGTAGTTTTTCTGGCTTTCCGGATGTGCTGGAGCTCCCGGTGTAGCTTCGCCCGTACCGAAGTTGTAAACCCATCCGTTTCTGATCTGCCATGTTTCCATTTTAGCAGCGTAGCTTGTTGGTACGTGTTTGTGCTCTACGATCATCTGGTTCGGCAACAAATAGATCTCATGACCGAAATACCCGTTGTCTGCATCGTTGATCCAGAATACGCCTGCCATACCTACGTTCTCGAAATCTCCCAAATCGAAATCCGAAATAAACATGTTGTTTTTCAGATAATCCGTGAAAGGAATTCCGTAGTATTCGAACATATCTTTGTAAGCCGCCAAAGCTACGTCAGCCTGTAACTTTCCGTCTTTGTAGAAATCAGCGTTTGTATATTTTTTCTGATAAGGTGCTTTTGTAGTTGTAGCCGTACAAGAAGCCGTTTCTTTTTTGTCGGCGTTACAACAACCGATTAGTGTACTCATTGCAATTCCTCCTAAAATTAATAGTGATGAAGTTTTCATTGTTCTATATGAATTATGTAATTGTATCTCTTATTCCCCGCCGGGATATCGCATGCTGGCGATTCCTTCAATCTCAACGAGGAGTTCGTCGCGACAGACGTCGGCTATCGTATAGATGGCATTTCCGGTCGCTTGATTCTTTTCTATGTTTTCGCGGATCACTTCATAATCCGATTCGTTCTTGACATAGACGCGGATCACGTCGGCGTCGCTTTCCCGTTTTACGGCTGCTCCGTATTTGAACTGGTTCGTAACCGAGATCAGATGACGGATGTTTTCGAGGGTCATGCGGGTCTGCGCTGCGGCGTCGGTCGCTTCCAGACTCTCCTCTCCGCGAATGGCCGCCGTTCCCGAGATGTAGCAGACATATCCCGTATCAGACCAAACCGTCTTGGCGCGTTCAAACTTGGGTGTGCTCCGTTTTTTTAGTCGCTTGTCTCCTTCTCCCAGCAACACCTGTTGCGAATAATGATGGGCGGCGATCTGAAGCGGATTGTCGATGGCGTTTATTTTCATCTGTTCCGCGATGGGACGTGTAGCGATCACTTCCACCACTACGCCTCCGCAATCCATTCCGATTCCGGTTGCGGCAGGGTATCCTCTGTTTTCCCAGCCTGTCTTCTCATAAAACAGGGTACGGGCGTCGTTGAATGCCTGATAATTCTGAATGGTTCCTTCAAATCCGGTGATTCGGTTGATGTAGTTCCATTGGCGAACGATGTCGCTGATTCCGAATCCCTCTCGGCTCAAAACCGTTTCAAGTTTTCGGAATATCGAGTCGCTTTGTTGAGCGACCGTTTCATCCGACTCTTCGCCACGTATTCCCTCAGTCATCATCGTGTATTCCCGATCGGTTTTCAGAATCAGATAACGGAATCCGTTTTCATTTCGATAACTCATGGTTCCGCCTTGTAAGGATTGAGGCAGGTAATGAATCTCTACCGCGAGCGAACCGTCACCTAATACCGGTTGGGTCACATACGAGATGAGCGGATATTCGTTTCCGAACAACTCCCGCATCCGTTCGTTCAAGATGGTGAGTTCGGTTCCGTAGCGTCGGTCATCGGTCTTTCCGAAGAAGACCAGGCGACAGATCCCTTTTTTATCTTTTAGTTTTTCCGCAAGCGCTTCCGTGTCTGCCCGGAAATCGTTCAATGCGGAGAACTCGTAGTTACAGATGTAATCAGTCGTGTGTTTTTCAGTCAGGATATCAGTCATCATAAGGAATTTACGTATTCGGTTAGCTCTTCGATCTCTTTTTTCGAAATCTTCTTGTTGATCCCGTGTTTGTGAATCTCAAAAACGTCCTGCATCGTAGCGGCGCGTCCGTCAAAAAGATACGGTGCCGTACGCCACACCTCACGAAGCGTCGGGGTATCCCAACCGTTGTCAAATTCGATATCATTTCCGATTCGGTGCATTTTCAAATCGGTGAAGTAAGGTCCCGAATGACATTCTCCACAGTTCATCTGTTCGAAAACTTTCCGTCCGCGTTTCGCTTTCTCGCTCAATTCCCCGTCTACCAGATAAGGGCTTGGTACGGGGCGCAATGCCATCAGGTAATCGTCTACGCAGATCGCCAGATCTTCGGGTATCTCTGCAAACTGAATATGGGTGAACCCCTTGCGTACAGCCGTTTCGGCGCGATCCCGTATTCCCGATATCATCGAAGGAGGAGTAACGTGGGAGAAAAGCATGCTTTTGCAGTTTTTCGGATTTCCCAGACCGTCGTTCAATAAATCCCAGTTCATACCGTCGGTGCGTCCGTCTCCCGGATGGCATCCGTTACACGACTGCCAGTTCTGAAAGCAATAGGTCGCGTCGTTGAAGTATTTCTCTCCGCGCTGTGCGCTGCTTTCCTGTCGGTCGTTGACCAAAGCGAAAGAGGTAACTTGTTTGTCGGGGATCGATACCAGATTGATATCATCCGAAAAATAGGTCGGAATCACCAGTTGGTTGCCACGCATCAGGAATTTACGCGGACCGTTTCCGGTCAGGGCGACACGATCTCTCATGCCGTATAAGAACCGCAGATCATAAGCGAGTTCCTCCTTATTCTTATATCCTTCAAACCGGCGGATCATTTCAGGATAATCGATCATGCTGATCTCGTGTGTTCCCGAATGAGAGATGATCAGGTGTTCGGGCGTACATTTCACGTCCCAGATCCCTGCCGCTCCCCGTTCCGGATCATCCAGCAAGACGGTACCTTTATGCGTCATACTTTCGGTATCGATGATGCTTACGCCGCTTGTGTTCATCCATCCTTGTTGCAACTGATTGGTCGGAACCTGGAATCGACCCAGATTGTGCGTGACGAACACATACTTTCCGTCGGGGCTCAGGCAAATTCCGCGAAGGGCGTTACTTCCGTTATAAAGTTGGATGTCTTTGATCTTTTTAAAGGAGTTCAGGTCGATTACCGATACGCAGGCTGCCACGGTATCCACGTCGGCACGTTGCGCCGGAAGAAAGTTGGTTACATACAGGTATTTCCCGTTTTTATCGATCACTCCGTCTTTGGGTTCGCGGAGCACCTGGGCGTTGCGGGTCGGTTGTAGTGTTTTCAGATCGATCTCTTGTACGTCGTTCGAAAACTGATTGAGTACATAAAGGTTATTGGCTGATTCGTTTATGATCGGCGCGTTGGCTCCGCTTCCCGTCGGAATTAGGGTCTCAACGTTCCCCGTCGTCGGATCGATCACGGCTACTTCTCCTTTTGTTTCGAAAAGCGTTACGTAAACTTTATCGTCGGATACGGCGATTCCGGTAGGAATTTGATCGAAAACAATCTCTTTCCGGATGGATGTAAAGTCGGGCGAATAGATGGTAGCCCTTTTGCTGTTTTTCTCCGTTACGATCAGGTTGCCGTCTTTCAGTTGTTTGATATCTGTGATATTCAGCGGTGTTTTTTCTCTTTTCGCAGCCGTATCAATCTGAGTATTAGAAGATAAAACCCCAATTAACACGAATGCTATAAGAAGGGGCGAAAAGAATTTAAGCTTCATGTGAGATAAATATTTTTATTATTTCGGTCTCAAACCGATTAATAGATTTAAGAAATGTGTATTTTCGCATTTGAAATACATTTTCATATATGAAAACAAATATAGAAATATATCTTTTATGTATGTAACGGTATTTCTGAAAAATCAATTGTTTCATTAATATTTCACATAAAAAAACAATATTTGCACCGTCAATCTAAACCATTGATACATATACATAAACTTTAATCTGCACCGGACAGCTATATAAGATGAAAGAGAATAAAGAGGATGAAATAAAGACGGAGAACGAGAACAACTATAATGTTCCGAATCTGGAAAAAGGACTTGCGGTTTTGGAATTACTGGCCGGATCTCCCGGAGGATTGACGTTGCAGGAGCTGCGCAACGAACTGAAAATTTCGTTGACTACGGCTTATCGCATCCTGAATACACTGGTGCGTCACGGATATCTGTTTTATGATGAAGATTCCAAAAAATACCGTTCTTCCACGAAAATGCTTACGATCGGGTTCAAATCCTTGCAGGAGCATGATCTGATGGA
>CAMTOW010000145.1 GCA_947074245.1 uncultured Bacteroidales bacterium
TTTCGAGCGTGAAGCCGTTGAACAATTCGATCCGATTGGCTACCTGAATGAATCGGTTCTGAAAGAATCGAACGGGATTGCGGCCGAAACACAATGATGAAAACGAATTCAATAAGAGCAATGTTCCGTCGCCGTTATTATAATCCTGAGAGGTATTCGCCACCTTATATTGCATCTCTCCCATTTTTTCGCGGGCATACTTCAAGCCGCCCGATACATCCCAGTTAACGGTTTTACGCGCCGTAACATAATGCACGGACGGATTCACGCTCAATTCGGTCTGTCCGTTAAAGCGATAGGTGAATTTCAACTTCTGCCCCAACCAAAACCCATCGACAAAATTATATTCGGGCATCGCACGTAAGACTCCGTTGAAACCGAAACTTACCCGGTTGATATGCCAGGTTCGTCCCAAAAGAAGCGGTTTAATGATTGGCAGATTCAGCTTTTTTATAAAATCCAACGAGTCGGTCAGCTTCGATTTAAGAGCATTCCTCTTGAGCGAATCGCGCACCTGATACTCTTCCATCTCCTTAGGAGTGAGCGGTTGGGTACGGCTTCGTTTCCAATAGGAGGTATCACGCAACAAAGCCATAGAGTCGAGACTGGAATGAATGGTTTTGCGTTCGATCTGCTCGTATTTGTTTTCATTTTTTCGGTCTTCATCCGATAGAGTACGCACCAACGTTGCCATTTTCAAAGCATCGCGATTGCTTAGATTCTCTTTTTCAAGCAGTTTATCCAGTTTTTGTTTCGCTTTGATCTGCTTTTTACTCAGAAATACGGAATCGGAATTATACGTTTGGGTCGAATCCATTTCATGTTCGGTATCCGTTACGAGAGAAACGAACATCGGCATCTCTTTCGATTCGATCGAATTGTATTTCACCGAAGTATAGAACTTTCCTTTGGCGGAAAACCCCATTGCGTCGAAATCGGCATTGATATCAAACGAAACCGGCAAAAATACGTTCGGCCGGACTTCATTATAGGAAATCCGGGAATGTAGTTGCATGAAAGGAAAACTTACGAAAAGATCTGCCATATAGACACTCCAATTCCCCTCCACGATATAAAGAAAACCTTTCATCAGGCTTGAATTCTTTTTCTTAGGAATCACTTTGATCCTATAAATCAGATGATTTCCTTCGGAGATCATCCCATCGAGCTGAAATCGGTAAAAGGCAAACGCGTTGGGGGCAAGAGGTGATATGCATCCGAATGCTTCGGGGTCATAAATCGAGCCGGTAATCACACCGGGGAAAAACTGATCGTTCATCATGTCCGGCACACTCGAATTGAACGCCAGAATCGTATTCTCATACTCGCGCGGATAACGGTATCGGATCAGATGTTGCGATTCCAATAAAAAAAGACGTTTCTTTAAGTCGATTTTCTCTTTCGAAGCGGATGCTCCCGCGCTGACCGTCACCTGATTCGCCCGAATCGAAAGATCGACGAGTCGAGGAATCTTATCGATCTTAAGATTTCCTTTCAGATATACCTCCGATTCATACCCTTCAATCTGTTTCAGATAAAACGGCGCCATGCTGATCGCTTTACGCATGATGGGATAAGCGGGATCTTCGTTGCGCGCCCGGACATCTACCTCGCGGAGTTGATAACTGGTTTCGGGCAAAGCGATACGAACTTGCGATTGAAGCTTTTGAGTATCTACCGAAATCTGTTTTGTTTCATATCCGATTGACCGGACTTCGATGGTATAAATGCCTTCCGGAATCGGTATCTGAAATTGTCCGGCTTCATTTGCGCTGATTCCGGTGGATAATTCCAGGATATATAAGGTACTGTTTGGAATCGGTTTGCCGGATGTATCGACGACGGTACCCGACAAGGATTGAGACAAAACCGCCAAGATTGGAAACAAGAAAACAATTAGGGATAGAATTTTTCTCATAAACGCTTTTTTATTTGCCCTCACTTATACTCCGGTTTTCATCGATCAGGACATGATTTACTCTTTCGGATTGGAAACTAACTATTACCAGAATTTATTCTGACCGGCATTGTATTCGAAACCGCCTTTGGCTAACTTATCCAACAACCACTGTTCATCAATATCCAGTGACTTGCACAATTCTTCCAGATTGGGATATTCATCACGAAGCTTCATATTTATGAAACTGAAAAGCATATTTACATCCGATGGTAAATTCTCCATAACATTCATCAATTTATTATTCTCTCAAAAATACTACTATATAAATACTTATTTGGTTCATTGAAGCATAAAAAAAGTCCCGACCTTTTCAGATCGGGACTTTTTGAAAGATTATATCGCTATTATTTTACGATAACTTTTACCGGAGCATCTGCAATCTTCACAACATAAACACCAGGTTCTACACTGAATGTTTCGTTTGCTTTAGCTGTTGCAACACCTGAGACCTGGCGACCGTCAGTTGTGTAAACTTCAACCTTCATGCTTTCTGCGCCTTTGACGATGATCTTACCTGTTTCGGCAATCACTTCATAACGGCTAACTTTCGCGCCTTTCAATGCATCAAGGATTACGGATGCATTATTAGACAATGCTGATTCGCCTTCTGAGTAAACTGTAGATACAGCATAGTTGTAAGTACCGTCTGCCAATTCTTCAATGTCTAGATAATGTGTTTCCGGTACGATTTCCGCAACCTTAGCACCTTCTCTATAAACATTGTAACCAAGAAGTTCAAGAGACATTGAACCACCGCTTACCGGAGTATAAGTGATATCATCCAGAATCAATGCAAATATATCTACCGATACGTATCGGATTGCGAAGTATTTAGCATCTGCCGGTAGAGTATAAGAGAATTCTTCCCAAACACCTTCCGCTGAAATCTGTTCGCTTGCAAGACGAGAGAAGTCTGCGATATCGTTTGTAGATGAAGAAACCCATACTTCAAATTTCTCATGTCCGTACTGTGAAGTCGCTTCTTTCGCATAGAATGAAAGAGGTGAACCTCCAACGATTTCCGGAGAAATCAACCAGTCGTCATTTTTCGGTCCGCCCGGTACATCAACCTGATCAACAGTTTTACCTGTAGAAGCCCATGCTATCAAACATTTGTTTCCTGAACGTGGCATCCAGATCGGATTAGTTTCAGCAGTCAAACCAAGTTCAAGCGGAGCCCAAACCTGATAAGCCATAGCGCCGTATCTGTTTGCATATTCTGCGATACCCTGGATCGCATAAGTGCCTTGTCCGTCACCATCGTGAACAGTCCATGCTCCGATTCCGTCGATCGCGAACGATTCATAAGCGCTCATGTCATCGGTTACCGGTGCTGCCATTGTTGATTCCGGCTCACTCCATTCAAGTCTGATACCATCTTCATCGTTACTTGCAGTCAAGTCAGTTACTGAAGGGTAATTTGGTCGGTTGATATTAACTTCAATCAGGTCACTTTCATTGTTTGCTGCGTTCATATCGGCACCGTAAATGACTTTCGCATTGTATGTGCGTGTTACACCTGCATCGTAGATCGTTGTTACGATCGGATGAGCGTAAACTGCGCTTTCGCGGCTTGCCAGATTCGCACCTTCATGAGCGCTTGCCAACATTCCGTTTTCATAGATTTCAACACGATAGCTTTCTGCGTTCAATGCACCGCGGTTCGTTACCGTCACGTTTACATTTGCAGCTTGCGCTACGTCAATATGAGCTGGAGCTTCGATAGAGATCAATGCAAGGTCATGGTCGATCACGTCTTCCAAAGAAACTGCATCTACATATACGGATCCTGCACCCGGCATATAAGTTTCAAATTCAAGACATACGGTACTTCCTGCATAATCCGACATCGGAATGTCATAACGTACCCAACCGTTACCTTCATTGAACTTGATCTCTTTCAGTACGACTGGTCTTTCGTCGTTGATCTTACCTTTGATATACAATACATAATCGTCACTATAAGAAGGATCCAGATATACATCCATAGACATAACCGGATTAGCCACAGCTTCTAATGAAACTTTCGGTCCGTATAGAGCGCTTCTGCTTGCTCCTGCTTCAACGTTGATACCTGCGCTACCTCCGTCATTGTCTGATGACATTGTATCATACAAGAACCATGTTGTAGAACCTTCCAATGCTGAAATGATCCAAGGAGAAGTAGACAATGCTGCACCTGCGAACGATTCTGCGAATGGAAGTGCATACGGTGTTCCCAGAATTACGGATGCGCCGCAACTTCTGATAATACCCGGTGCATCACCGATTGAGTTGGTTGCCAATATTGCATATTGAGTATAAGCCTGTCCGGATGCCGGAGCCTGGTTTTCGATCGTGTATGACAATGAAGTCAGATCACTTTCAATTACAGTCCAGTTTGTAGCATACTTCATTACTGTGTATGTTACTTCGGTAGGATTGATGTAGCCACCTTCTGCACCGACTTGAGGAGCATCCCAAGTAAGAACAACATCTTTTCCATTGTTAATCGTTACAGCCCATACATTCTGAGCATCAGCCGGTTTGTCTTGACCACAATAACAGCTTACAACTGCTTCCATACCTGATCCAGACTCATTATAAGGAAGGATTCTGTATGAATTGGTTCCGTTTACTGCATCATTATCAACCCATGACAATTCTTGTCCCGGAGTTGGTGACAGGAATGATTTCACCGGTTCGTCAGATCCTGCTTTGAAGATATCAATCTTAGAGATTGAAGTCAAAGCGTTTCCTGCGTAAGTGATTGTCGGAGCTTTGAATGAAACTGTAGCTTTCAGTTCACCCATAGGAGCCGGAACTGCGATTGCGTCGGTTACAGAGTTCGGAGAGTTAATACCTGCGTATTTCACGATAGTCAGGCTATCGATATCCAAATAATACATATTCGGAGCACTGTAATTGTAGAATCCGAAATATTTAACGGCTGGAGCGTCTGTTGCGAAAATCACATCAATGACCTGATATGTACCGCTCTTATAAGCCGGATTGTCTAATAATTCTACGTTCTGGCCTTCGATTGAGTTGTTGTCACCCATCGTTACGCGGAAGTTTTCAGCAAATGAACCTGATGTTTTCGCTTTGAAGCTGAGTTTATAAATCGCGTCTCCTTCCAATTGGATCGGAGGTGTGATTAGCCAGTCGTTTCCTGCATTCGATGAATGATAAGTATAACGAGCGGTTTTCGCTGAATTCCATGCCCAAGTTTTACCATCTGCATTCACGTCATAAATCGTATAAAGCGCCAATGCATCTGCTGTTTCAAACATTTCATTGAATGGACAAGTAAATGCCAAACCATAGGTTACTCGATTTGATTCTGCAGCAACGCTCTGTTTTCCACCTGCGACAGCTACTACTTTATAGTAATAATTAGCAAGTTCGGAAGGAAGTGTTTCACTGAATGAGTTTGCTTTCTGATTTGAAGCAACTTCAACTTCACCCGGATATCTTACTACGTTATATACCAAAGATTGAGCATCGTATGGAGAATCATATATACCTGTTGCCGGTGCTTCCCAGGTTAGTGATGCAACTCCGGTACTATTAATATCCAACAATAGATCTGAAACTGGCAGTGGTGTTGCGAAGCCTGCGTATGTCTGAACTTCGATCGGTTCGCTTTCGCCCGATGCGTTCCAAGCAGACATTTTAACTTCGTATAAACCTTCTTCTGGGAAAGTATAGCTATATGCGTAATCCGCTCCCGGAGCAACCGATTGTGTATTAACAAGCTCATTGTTTACATAAGCTTTCATTTCTACATTACCGTCAAGAGCTGCACCCGCTTTCGTTTCAGCCGGAGCTTTAGCGCTGATTACTGCTGCTAGCTGACCTGCTGTCGGATAAGAAACAGCCAAATCTGATGCCGGTGCCGGAGCTGTAGCTGGTACTCCTTTTCGAACATCGATCGAATCAATCATGATATAATATCGATCCGGCTGGCTATATGCATAGAATCCGAAATGATGTTTTCCGCTTTCGCTTGGAATCACCTCAACAGTCTGCACAACCAGATCGGAAGAGCGTCGTGTAGGGAAAGAGTGGTAAGATTAGGTGAGATCTCGGTGGTG
>CAMTOW010000146.1 GCA_947074245.1 uncultured Bacteroidales bacterium
AGCTTAATGACCAAGCTTATCAAAGATACCAATAATTCGTTCAAGTTCTTCTTCCGATTTGAAAGGAATACTGATTTTCCCTTTCCCATTCTCGTCGCAGGTGAACTGCACTTTGGTTTCGAAGAATTTCGAAAGGTGATTTTTCAGAATCCCGAATTCTTCCGCCAAACGCGGGTTGCCGGATTTCGGGGCAGCGGCAGTAGCCGTGGTCTGACCGTTTTGTATGTTTCGGATGATCTCTTCCGTTTTCCGTACCGACAGATGGTGCTCTTGAATCTGTTCGTAGATGCAAAGCTGATCTTCCGGATCGGAAAGAGCCAGCAACGCGCGGGCATGTCCGAAATCGATGTTTTTATTTTTGAGTCCGATCTGTATTTCGGCCGGAAGTTTAAGCAGGCGGAGGTAGTTGGTTATGGTCGCCCGTTTTTTTCCGATCCGTTCGCTCAGATTCTCCTGAGTGAGCCCGTACTGATCGATCAGCTTCTGATAGGTCAATGCGATCTCGATCGCGTTGAGGTCTTCGCGCTGAATGTTTTCGATGAGAGCCATCTCCACCACATGATCGTCTTCCGCCGTACGGATGTAAGCAGGGATCGTCGTTTTTCCGGCAAGCGAAGATGCCCGGAAACGACGTTCGCCGGCAATGATCTGATACGATTCGGGACCGGTCTGGCGAAGCGTGATGGGCTGAATGATGCCCAGGGCTTTGATTGAAGCAGCCAATTCCTCCAGTGCTTTCTCGTCGAATTCACGACGCGGCTGATCGGGATTGGCTTTGATTTTGGATATTTCTATTTCATTGATGGAAGAGGGGCCGGATGATTTGATGTCGTCCATCATAATCAGCGCGTCGAGACCTCGACCCAATGCATTTTTTTTCGGTTGATTCATAATTTGTCGTGATTATGACTGCATGGATAAAGAACGGATGAAAACGGAAAAGAGCCGATGGGCATCAGTTTCTGTCGATCAACTCTTTGGCCAGTTGCATATGATTGATGCTTCCGCGCGAGTCGGGATCGTAGAGCAGAGCCGGCAGGCCGTGGCTTGGAGCTTCGCTCAGACGAATGTTTCGCTGGATAACGGTCGTAAATACCATATCGCGGAAATGCTTTTTCAATTCTTCGTAGATCTGATTGGCCAGACGAAGGCGCGCGTCGTACATCGTCAGCAGGAAGCCTTCGATTTCGAGAGCCGGATTGAGTTTGGACTTGATAATCTTGACCGTATTGAGCAGTTTGCTGATCCCTTCGAGCGCGAAGTATTCGGACTGAACCGGAATGATGACCGAGTCGGCCGCAGTAAGGGCGTTGACGGTGATCAGGCCGAGTGAAGGAGAACAGTCGATCAGGATATAATCATAGTCGGCTTTGATTTCGTTGAGCAGATTGAAGAGAACCTTCTCGCGGTTCTGGATATTCAAAAGCTCAAGTTCGGCACCAACCAGGTCGATGCGCGAAGTGATGATATGCAATCCTTCCACACAGGTGGGCAGGATCGCATCGGCAGCCTTGACATTATCTATCAGGCATTCGTATATGGAGGTCTCGACCGAGCGGATGTCGACACCCAGACCGGATGAGGCGTTTGCCTGCGGGTCGGCGTCGATAACCAAGACTTTCTTGTCGAGCGCGGCCAATGAAGCGGCAAGATTGATCGTCGTAGTCGTTTTCCCTACGCCGCCTTTCTGATTGGCTAAAGCGATTACTTTTCCCATGTGATTCGATTTTTCAAAGCAAAGAAAAGAATAAAAAAGAAAATAAAGCGGCAGGGTGCCTATCTTATTTCCGATATTGTTGATAAATCCTGTCTTTTGTTGAAAACCTATGTCGACAAAGGTTAAAGCTTTCATATTAAAAATAATAGAAGCCGAATGTAAATCTGTTATATATTGTGATTTATCGGGCAGAAGAAAACGGATCGGTTGTATAATGCGTTAAATAAGCGTATAATTTTTTTTATTTTTGGGTGCGATTCGCAAAATGCTGTTTTCTCGGAATAACATTAGAAAGTAAAACATGATTGAAAATACATCAAAACCGGTCATTCTGGTGACGAATGACGACGGGGTTACGGCAAAAGGAATCAAGTCGCTGGTAGAGGCCTTGCGGGGTCTGGGTGAGATCGTCGTGGTAGCTCCGGACGGTCCGCGTTCGGGCCAGTCGGGCGCAATTACGCCTAATTTGCCATTGCGTTTAAAAAAGGTAACGGCGAAAGAGGAACTGACTGTGTATGCCTGTAACGGGACGCCTGTGGATTGCGTGAAACTGGCATTGAATCAGTTGCTTGACCGGAAACCCGATCTGATCGTTTCGGGAATCAATCATGGTTCGAACTCGGCAATCAGTATCCTGTATTCGGGTACGATGGGCGCGGTGTTGGAGGGATGCGTGGTGAACGTACCTTCGGTAGGTTTTTCTCTTTGCTCGTTCGATCAAGACGCTGATTTCGCATCGTCGGCTCATTATGTAAGAACCATTGCAAGCGATGTGCTTGAGAATGGATTGAGTGAGGGCGTATGTCTGAACGTGAATATTCCGGCTACGGAAGAGATTCGGGGGATCAAGGTGTGTCGTCAGACGAACGGGTATTGGGCCGAGGAGTATGAGAAACGGATCGATCCGATCGGGAAAGAGTATTTCTGGCTGACCGGTTATTTTCATAATCTGGAGCCGGAAGCGACCGATACCGACGAATGGGCCTTGCGTGAGGGATATGTATCGATCGTTCCCTGCAAAGTGGATATGACAGCCCATCATCTGATTTCGCAATACGCTTATCTGGAAACCTTATGAAATATTATCTAATCGCAGGGGAGGCTTCGGGCGACCTGCACGCTTCGCATCTAATGGCGGAGTTGAAAAAAGAGGATCCCAACGCGGAGTTTCGTTTTTTCGGAGGCGATCTCATGGGTGCCGAAGGAGGGACGATGGTGAAGCATTACCGGGAAATGGCTTATATGGGGTTTGTTACGGTGCTTAAGAATCTGGATAAAGTGTTGCGCAATATCAAGGATTGCCAGAAGGATATCGCTGAATATCGACCGGATGTCGTGATTTTGATCGATTATCCGGGATTCAATCTGAAGATCGCCAAATTTGTGAAGAAGAATCTGGGAATACCCGTATACTATTATATCTCGCCCAAGATCTGGGCCTGGAAGGAGTATCGGATCAAGAGCATCCGACGGTATGTGGATAAGATGTTCTGCATATTGCCTTTTGAAGTGGACTTTTACCGGAAACATGCGTATCCGGTGGAATATGTGGGCAATCCGAGTGTGGATGAGTTGATCGGTAAATTCGATAAAGAGGCGGCTGCGAAACGATTCGTTGAAGTGGAACATCCCGGTGACAAACCGATCGTGGCTTTGCTTGCCGGAAGCCGTAAACAAGAGGTGAAGGCCAATCTGCCCGTGATGCTGGAAGCGATGAGCGCATTCCCGGACTATCAGGGGATTGTGGCCGGAGCACCGGGTCTTGACGCGGAATTTTATCGCTCGGTAATCGGAGACAAGCCGGTACGAATCGTATATGGGAAGACGTATGACTTGTTAAGCGCTTCGCACGCGGCATTGGTTACATCCGGGACGGCGACGTTGGAGACGGCATTGCTGGATGTGCCGCAGGTGGTTTGCTACAAAGTGAGCGGCGGACGGCTGACGTATGAAGTGATGAGCCGAGTCTTGAAGATCGAATACGTATCGCTGGTGAACCTGATCGCCGATGATGAGGTGGTTCGGGAATTGCTGGCACACAAATTTACCGTAGATAGCGCGGTCGAAGAGCTGCGTCCGCTCTTGGGGGACACTCCCCAACGTCGATCAATGCTTGCGGGCTATGAGGCGATGCGCGACAAACTCGGTAAACCGGGAGCGCCGGAAGAGGCTGCGAAACGGATGGTTACCTTCCTTTCCGAGTGAATTTGCATGTCCTGTATCAGCGTATGTAATTTATTGATTGTCAGCGTTTAAAAATGCTAGGCGGAAAATCAAAAAAGCACAGGCAGGAAATTTGAAAAGTTCAGGCAGGAAAATGAGAAAAGTCAGGCAGAAAAATCTGCAAGCGAAAATATCAAAAATAACGGGTCGTAAAACAGGATTTTGCGACCCGTTTTTCGTATCGGGAATTACTTAAATCGCCATGTACTATTGTAATATTTACAATTATCCTTTTTATTTGTAACAGAAACAGTTGTTCATCCACAAAGATTCACATTATACTACCACAATTAATACCACACACTATGATCAAGAAGCTTTGCTGCTTTTGCGCGGCAATCCTATCGTTATGCAGTCAGGTCGCTTTTTCGGCGAATGAGTATCGTATCATCCCTTATCCTCAAGAGGTGGAATACGGAGAAGGAATCCTTCGATTGAAACAGCCGATCCGTATCTATGCTTCGGAATTTCCGCAAGAGGGAGCGTTGCTGGAAACGTATCTGAATAAAGACTTTCAAGCAGAAGCCGCTCTATCCAAATCCAAAAAGAAATCAGAAATCGTCTTTTCTTTGAATCCGAAACTGGCCGAAAACCAGTATCAGATTACGGTGAACAAGAAACATATCGAGGTGGAGGCCGTTGATGCCGAAGCCGCTTTTTATGCCGTACAGACGTTGCGTCAGATGTTTGAAAAAGAAAATGGATCGCTGAGCGTACAGCAGGGAGTGATCCGGGACTATCCGGCTTTTTCCTGGCGATCGTTCATGCTTGACGAGGGGCGCCACTTTAAAGGAAAAGACGTGGTGAAGCAATTGCTTGATAATATGGCGTTGTTGAAAATGAACGTATTTCACTGGCATCTGACAGATGATCAGGGATGGCGTGTGGAGATCAAGAAATATCCGTTGCTGACGGAAGTAGGATCATACCGTGATTCGACAGAGATCAACCATTTCCATAGCAATATCTACGACGGGAAACCGCACTCGGGCTATTATACACAGGAGGATATCCGGGAGATCGTGGCGTATGCGACGGAGCGCCATATCCAGATCGTACCGGAGATCGACATGCCCGGACATGCAAGTTCGGCAATCGCCGCTTATCCCTGGTTGGGCGTGAAAGGGGAATCGATCAAGGTGCCGTGTTATTTCGGAGTACATTATAATCTGTATGATGTGTCGAATCCGGCAGTACATCAGTTTCTTGGCGACGTCGTGGACGAACTGATCGGGTTGTTCCCAGGATCGGTGATCCATATCGGAGGAGATGAGGTGCGTTACAATCATTGGAACGACTCGGAAGCGGTACAGGCCTATATGAGCGAGAAGGGCATTCATACGCCTGCCGAACTACAGGTACATTTCACGAACGCGATGTCGGAAATGATCCGTTCGAAAAACAAACGTATGATGGGCTGGAACGAAATCACGGGCGAGAAGATTCATGATTATCAGCACGAGAACGGCGGCAAACAGAATTCGGAGCAAAAACTGGCGGAGGGAACCATCGTGCAGTTCTGGAACGGAAATCCGTCGTTGATCGAAAATACGGCACGCAACGGATATGACATCGTGAATTCATTTCATGAATACACCTATCTGGATTATACTTATGAATCGATCCCGTTGGAGAAGGCGTATAAGTTCTCTCCGATTCCGACCGATCTTCCGGAGGAGTTGAAGGGGCGTATCATCGGAATCGGTTGTCAGATGTGGGGCGAGTTTATCCCGACGGTAGAATCGATGAACCGACTCGTGTATCCGAGAATCGCTGCCTATGCCGAAACCGGATGGAGTGGCGACAGCAACAAAGACTATGAGCGTTTTCAACAGAATCTGAATCAATTTCTGACTCAATATCGCGCCGCATTTCCGGTAATCGATTAAAAGATCGGTTCCGGCAGGAAAAGAAACAGTCTATTTTGACACACCCGACTCATGGCGACCGAATCGGATATTTTAGATACGGAGAGATCCGGTAACAGATTTTACAAGTTGAATGTTACGGATTTAGCAAAATGAAAGAGGTTGTTAAAATGGCCTGTTTTTTTCATAGAAGTTTTGT
>CAMTOW010000147.1 GCA_947074245.1 uncultured Bacteroidales bacterium
CGAGATTCTCCGGAGTGACTGGAGTTCAGACGTGTGCTCTTCCGATCTGGGCAATATGGCAAAAGCCGCACTCGTGTCGTGGATTATCCGCAACAAGATCGTTAAGCTGGCCGACATAAAAAACTGGTCGTGGCGCAACTTTAAATTCGATGCGAAGAATTCCGACACGACCAATTGGTATTTCGTAAGAGCTTGAAAGAACGTCTTCCGGTTTTCGTAAATCGGATTTCTTCCGGCAAATGACCCGACGAATCGCGAATCAGCGGATTTCGTACAACCGAAAGTGGAAAATATGTCTGCCCGACCTATTTCCCGCTTTCCTCGTTTTGCCGATGGTTTGTTTCATCCGTCATCCGCATCCGGTCGCTTCATCCGTTTCGTAGAGCGAGCCGGTATATAAACTCAGTTTAAACTCTAAAAATCCATCCAAATGAAAATTATAATCTCCCCTTCGAAGACGATGAATTTCAAGGGTTCTACTCCCGAATTCCACACGACCATACCTTATTTCGAAGGCGACGCCTCCCGTCTTGCGGTTCGGATGCGTGATTATTCGGCTGAGGAGCTGGTCGAAGCGTTGGGAATCAGCAATACGCTGGCGGCGCGTACCTATCAGCAATACCAACAATTTGATACGCCCGAAGCTCCGCGTCGCGAAGCCGTATTCGCTTATTGCGGACTGGTGTTCTCTGCGCTGATCGGAGAGGAGCCCGATCCGAACATGATCCGATACGCTCAGGATCATTTGCGAATCCTTTCCGGGCTTTATGGTATCCTGCGACCGCTCGATCTGATTCAGCCTTACCGACTGGATGTGGGCGATCCGATCGATTCGCCCGATGACAATTCGCTTTATGAGTTCTGGCGAGACCGGGTGACGGCGCAGCTCGCTCAGGAGGGATTGGGAGAGGCTCTGATCAATCTGGCATCGGACGAGTATTTTCGTATGGTTGTCAAGTCATTGCTTCCTGCCGATCTGCCTGTGATCACCCCTGTTTTTAAAGAACAGCGCGGTAGCGCATACAAGGTGATCGTGACCGATACGAAGAAAGCGCGAGGCACGATGTCGCGCTATATTCTTAAAAACCGGATTACCGATCCGCAACAGTTGAAACAATATCAGGAAGACGGGTATGTGTTTTTCCCCGATTTATCTTCCGAAACGGAATGGGTATTCGTGCGCTAATCATTGCTTCATTTTGCGATTAGGAATGGAGCGAATCACAGTTGTGTGCAACCCGGCTTACAGTTGTGATCCGGTTGATGCACAGTTGTGATTCGTAGGTATTCTACTTGTGCGTATATTTCTGTTTAATCGCTATCTTTGCACCCGCAGCCGGCTGCCGATAGCCAGTCAACCCACCGATCTGCCGACCCTGTATGATTGACAGGCGAATCCGGATTAGGGGAACATCTTGCTCGACGCATGCCGCTTTGAAACAAAGTATAAAACCGAATGACTGTAATTTACGAAGACAACCACATCATCGCCGTGAATAAGACCTGCAACGAGATCGTGCAGGGAGACAAGACGGGCGATGAGCCGCTTTCGGAGACCTTGAAGAAGTGGCTGAAAGAAAAATATAACAAACCGGGCAACGTATTCGTCGGTGTTACGCATCGTCTGGACCGACCGACATCGGGGATCGTGCTTTTCGCCAAAACCAGCAAAGCGCTTACCCGGCTCAACGAAATGTTCCGCACCGGGGAGGTGAAAAAGACCTATTGGGCATTGGTGAAGAATAAAAAGATCGCGCCCGAAGCCGAGCTGACCCATTGGCTGGTTCGCAACGAGAAGCAGAACAAATCGTACGCGTACGATCAGGAGAAACCGGCATCGAAGAAAGCGATTCTTCATTATCAGGTGTTGGCGCAATCCGACAATTATTCGTTGCTGGAAGTGGATTTGAAGACCGGGCGCCATCATCAGATCCGTTGTCAGCTTGCAAAGATCGGAGCACCCATCAAGGGGGATCTGAAATACGGATTCGATCGTTCCAATCCCGACGGAGGGATCAGTCTGCATGCGCGGCGGGTACGGTTTATCCATCCCGTATCGAAAGAGGAAGTCGTTATAGAAGCTCCCGTGCCGGAAGACAATTTGTGGAGATCGCTCGTACAGGGTTTATAACCTGAATATACCTTATTAGATAAGAACTAACCCCGTGAACCGGATTCGCATCCGGCTTCACGGGGTCTTTTTGTAGACTATAAAGGAAATGTATTAATACAGTTTGAGTATCAGCGTATCGGAGTTGATCCCCGTGAAGATGCCATACCCGTTGTTGACATTGGTCGGCGGATTGGTCATATTCTGCGAATTGGACGAATTGCTGTAATAGAGATCCACATATTCCTGATTGACCCGGAACAACACGACATAGTGTCGCCCGTAATAATCGAACTCCCTGGAGTTTACCTGGAAGGTCGTATCGACCGACGGCGTATAGGTTTTCGTGCGCGGACCGTAATAATTATAAATCGGGGTGGTCCAGCTTTCCATGTGCCGGATGTGTTGCAGATGAAACGTTTCGGCCGGATTGTCCCAGGTATAGGTAACGTACCGGATCGTATCGTCGCTGAAGCGTTCGGTATGAAGCAACGATTCGGCATTGGCGCGGAAGTTGACCGGACGTTCGGGGACGGTAGTGGTCGCCCAGACCGATTTGCCCGCATATTCGAAATCGATCCGGTAGGAGTGGCCTTCGGCGATGATCCTATCGGATCCGTAATACCCGACGGAATCTTCACGCAGCAGTTCGTGCGACCCGTCGGTGAGATCGGAAAGGATCACATCCAGTCCGCCGACGGGCTGAACGAACGTAGTATCCTCCCGTTCGTAAACGCATTGCTGATTGATGCTGACCAAAGCGGCACGCCCTGCATGGAGAAACGCTTCGACCACCGCCTGGTCGGGGTCGGCTTTGGCGAAATCGCCGCTTTCGCATCCCGTCGCCAATCCGAGCAGCGTAGCTGTTACGCCAAACAGGCAGCGGGTGAACTTACGACCGTATTTATCTTGTTTCTTTTTCATTGTTGGTTGGTATTCGGCAGATTAAAACTTAATACTGAAATTCAAGTTGGGAGTGAAGCCCATGTAATTGATGTTGGTTTCGGTGATCTCATTGTCCACCACCTGGAACTCCTTATACCATACATTCTTGCGATTGTAGAGGTTGAAGAAAGACAGATTGACCGAACAAGGCACCTTCGAGGCGATCTTAAAATTATAGGTAGCCGCGATGTCCAGGCGATGATAGGATGGCAGGCGTTTCCCGTTTTTCTCGGAGATGGTGAAAAACGTTTTCTCCGTTCCGTCGGGCAAAGTTACCTGATACAATCCTTCGGGTGCCGTATACGGTTTCCCGGTCGCCAGCAACCAATTGGCCGAAAAATCCCAGTTGCGCCATTTGTAGATCCCCACTACCTTGAATTCGTGCGTCACATCGTTGGATGCATAGTATTTATAACTGCTGATGTCGGGGAAATTATGAATCACCTGTCCCCATGTATAAGATATCCATCCGGTGATGTTGCCATACTTCTTCTGCAACAAGACATCGAATCCGCGCGCGTATCCGTCGCCGGTATAAAATCGGTCGCTGTAAATGGTGGAAGCCGAATTCTGGTTTTCAGATCCCATTCCTCCTACCCCGGGGCGGCCGCCGTTATCGCTCGTCATGCTGGTGGTACGGATCGAGTATTCCGAGATGTCATACAGTTTTTTATAATAACCTTCGATATCGATCAGATAGCCGTTGGTCTCGTACGAGAATCCCGCCACGCCCTGCAAGCTTCGCCCGACCGGCATCAGATCGCCGTCGGCAGCCAACCAGAAATCCCGGTTACCCTGCATGATATCTTCGCGGGTGATCTTTTTGGCGAACTGATAATAATAGCCCGTCGAACCTTTCAGTTTCCATTTCCGCGTCAGATCGTAGGATGCCGACAAACGCGGTTCGAAATAGACTTTTCCCGTAGGAGAGTAGTAGTTTCCGCGTACACCTCCGTTGAGTTGCAGACGCTGGTCGAACAGATTCAGTTTGTCTTGAAGATAAAATGCTACCAGAGTCGCGTTGCTGGTATTATCGAGTACGGTCAGCGTATCGTTTTCGGTCAGTCCGTACGACGTGTTGGTTCGGTTGGCCTGTACGCCAAACATCAATCGCTGATGTTCGTTGAGTGCATATTCAAAATCCAGACGGGCCGAAAAATCGTCCAACTTGTTGTCTTCGGCCAGGGTTTCGGTGGTCGTCGACGAACTGGTGATCGAGGTGGGTACCGAACTTTCCCGGTCGCGGTTGTTGAAATAGTGCGAATAGGTAAACAGCATGTTGCTGTACAAGCGCAAGTTCCAGTTGCGAGCCCACCGTAAGGCGCTACCCGTATTGCCCCATTTGGTTTTATCGGAATTGTTGATACTGAACGAACTGCTTCCATGACCGCCTGATGGGTTGAAATTGTTATCCAGATCATCCGCCCCATTGTAAAAGCTCATCGACAGGATGTCTTTGTCGGAAGGGCGGTAGGTCACTTTTGCATTCACATCGTAAAAATACGAATCATAGCCCGCGTCGTTTTGCGGCATTCCGCCCCCTGGAGGTTTCATTCCTCCGCCATCGGGCATATCGCTCGGGCCGGATGGTGTGCTGCTGCCTGATTGATTCGATTGTTTGAGGATCCGGTTGTAAAGAGGGCTTTGCCAGCTTCGGCGTCCGGCTGCCAGAAACGTGATCTTCTTGCCGATCGGAAATTCGATGTAGGCGTTGGCCGACATCAGGCTGATATCCGCCATCGCGCCGAAACCTTTGGTCGTACCCTCTTTGCCGGTGATCTCCACCAGACTCGAAAGGCGTCCGCCGTATTTGGCGTCGAAGCCCCCTTTGTAGAGCTGAATATCTTTGATGGCGTTGCTGTTGAAAGCACTGTAGAATCCGAACAGATGCTGGACGTTGTAGATCGGAATCCCGTCATACAATACCAGCGATTGATCCGGCGTACCGCCGCGTACATACAATCCCGATGAATTTTCGTTGGCGGCACTGATGCCCGGCATCAGCTGGAACGTACGGAAGATATCTTTTTCGCCCAGACTGGGCAGTACGTTCATCTTGAGCGGCGTCATTTTGATTACGCCCACCTGTTCGTTGGTTTGCAGCAGATCCTGTTTTTCGCTCAGGATCACCACTTCGTTGAGCAGTTCGGTAGCGGGTTCCATGGCGATGGTCATATTCTGCAATGACATTTCGGGAGTCAGTTTCAGCAGATACGGTTTGTATCCGATGTAACTGATCAATACCGAGGAGGTATCGTTGGGGATGTTGAGCAGCGTAAACAAACCGTCGGCATTGGTAGAGGTTCCGGTTTTGGTACGGGTGACCACCAGATTCACGAAGGGGAGGGTTTCGTAGGTTGTGATATCCACGATTTTCCCACTGAGCGATACGTTATGGCGCGAAGCCTTATCGAATACCTTTTCGCGTTTCACGACCTCTTTCTGATCCAGCTGTTTCCAGATCTCCACGACGTGGATGGTCTGATCGTCGTCGATGATGTATTTGAGCTTGTTGTTTTTACAAACCACGTATTTCATAAAATCGTCGAGCGAGCGCTTGAACGGAGGTTCGCTGATCGTGATCTTTTTGGCGTATTCGCGGTTGAAAGAGAATTTCAGGTTCTTTTCGGCGGCGATCCGGTCGAGCACCTCTTCGAGTGTCCCGGTATACCAACCGTTCAAAACCGTATCCCCGATTTTCTGCGCGTACGCACCGTAGCTATTCAGCAGGAGCAGCAGAATCAGGTGAAAGGAAAATTTTTTCATGTTATAGCGGATCAAGTGATGAACGTATGTGATGATAAATTCTAACGGATGTAAAATTAGGTTCAATCAACCGACCGGAAACGGACAATCGGGTGAATGGGTCTATTTGGGGGAGTGACCGCGATGGTGGAGTAGGGTGAATCATCGGCGATCAAGAGCGGGAAAA
>CAMTOW010000148.1 GCA_947074245.1 uncultured Bacteroidales bacterium
TAGATTGGTCTTGATGATTCTGCTGGCAATGCGGTTGGTTTCGGCTGTTCCATTGAGTCGGTTCAGCAAAAGCTCCCTCGCAGCTCTACCCACTTCGCGCCCCTGTTGATCGATCGTAGTGAGAGCCGGATCGGTATTTCTGGCGATATATCCGTCGGAAAAACCACAGATCGAAATGTCTTCAGGAACCTGGAGTCCGCTCCGTTTGACCGAATAGAGGATTCCGGAGGCAGTCCCGTCGTTGATCGCGAAAAAAGCGTCGGGTCTGTTGTCTTTCTTTAAAAGTTCGGGTGTCAGCAGTTTTGCATTCTCGTATGTGTCGCAGATATGCATCAGCGATTCATCAATCGGAATCCGGTGCTTTCTCAAAGCGTCCAAATATCCATTGCGTCTATTCTTCGATATTTCCAAATGAAGAGGAGAACCGAAGAATGCAATTCGTTTACAGCCTGTTTCAATGAGATGCTCTACCGCGCGAAAGGCTCCGGCATAATCATCTACCACCACACGGTCGGTCAATAATCCGGTACAAATCCTATCGAAAAATACGATCGGTATTTCATTATCAATCACTTCCTGAAAATGATCATAGCGGGTCGTGTTTTTCGAAAGCGACGCCAATATACCGCATACGCGCGTATTCATCAGAGTCTGAACGCTTTTTACTTCTTTTTCGTAATCTTCGTTGCTTTGACAGATGATCAGGCTCAGATCATTCTCTTCAGCTATTTTCTCCATACCGTCTATAACAGATGAAAAGAAGAAATGGGTCACTTGAGGAATGATAATTCCGATGATGTTCGATCGGCTCGTACGCAGGCTCAGTGCCAATGCGTTGGGCTTATAGTTGTTTTTTCGTGCAAAATCATTGACTAGATCCTTCGTGGCTTGACTGATATCGTGATGGTTGCGCAAAGCGCGCGAAACCGTTGAAGGAGAGATGTTTAATTCTCGTGCGATATCTTTTATCGTTAGTTGTCTGTTTTTCATCAATTAGGTGAATTTGCGCAAATCTAATATTCTTATGTGCATAACATGGTCATGTACCGGTGGCATTAACATTTTTTCCATAGCAAATATACTTTTCACGTGTACTCTTATATCACACGAATCATACTTCCTTACGCAACGAAACTGCAAACGTTTGCACTTCGATAATATCTGTTTCCTGGTTTTTTACAATTCTGCTTTTTGCAATGCATATACATTTGTTGTACTAAATTAAACAAAAAATAAAGTTTTCACACGTATCATTTAAGAAACGACCTTAAATAAAACACGTTTAGTCACATTGCTTTTAATAATTCTTTTAATCTTAAATATAATTTGCATGAAGCACATTATTCTTTCTTTAAAGAAAGTGATCCTGCCCGTTATGGTCGGATTGCTCGTGTCCGCCGGGGCTTTCGCCCAGCAGATTAAAGTTCGCGGTGTCGTTAAAGATGCTACTGGCGAACCTGTTATTGGTGCGAACATCATTCAAAAAGGAACCAACAACGGAACTACTTCCGATTTTGACGGATTGTTTCAATTAGAAGCACCTCAAGGTTCATCAATCCTTGTTTCTTACATCGGTTATACGCCGCAAGAAGTAATTGCGACGACAAAACCACTTACAGTTGTTCTTCAAGACGATGCGATTCAGCTAGAGTCAGCGGTTGTCATCGGTTACGGTACCGTGAAGAAAAGTGATGCTACCGGATCTGTAACGGCTATCAAGCCCGATAAGATGAACAAAGGTCTTACCGTTAATGCCCAGGATATGATTGCCGGTAAAATCGCCGGTGTGAATGTCGTTTCCAATGGTGGTACTCCCGGTGGTGGCGCAACGATTCGTATTCGTGGTGGGTCTTCTCTTTCTGCGAGCAACGATCCGCTTATCATTATCGACGGTCTACCGATGGATAATAACGGTATCAAAGGGGTATCTAATATGTTGAGCTCTGTCAATCCGAATGACATCGAAAGCTTTACGGTATTGAAAGATGCTTCTGCGACAGCTATTTACGGTTCTCGTGCATCAAACGGTGTGATCATCATCACGACTAAAAAAGGAGCAGAGGGTAGTCGCCCTACCGTTTCTTACGACGGTAACTTCTCCATCAGCACGAAGAAAAAAACAATCGACGTATTGAATGGCGATGAATATCGCAGCCTGATTACGTCGATGTATGCAGATCAGCCGGACGTAATCGCAAAACTTGGTACAGCCAATACCGATTGGCAGGATGAGATCTTCCGTACCGCTTTCGGAACAGATCATAACATTACTCTTTCCGGAGGTCTGAAAAACATGCCATATCGTGTATCATTCGGTTATACCGATCAGCAAGGTATCTTGAAAACCTCTTCTTTTGAGCGTTATACATTGTCTTTCAACTTGAATCCGAGCTTTTTTGACAAACACCTTAATATCAGTTTGACCGGTAAAGGGATGTATGTGAAAAACCGTTTCGCAGACACAGGCGCGATCGGAGCTGCGGTTTCTATGGACCCTACTCAGTCTGTTTACAATTACGACCCTCAATATGACGTGTTCGGAAATTACTATCAATGGTATGTGCCAAACGCAGAATTCGAAAATAATGATGGTGATAAAGTCAACTCGGATACATATAATTCCTTGGCGACAACCAATCCGGTTGCACTGCTTAATCTGAAAAAAGAAACTTCTAAAGCGAAAAGCTTCGTCGGAAATGCCCGTTTCGACTATAAAGCTCATTTCCTTCCTGAATTGAGAGCCGTTCTGAACCTTGGTTTGGACGCTTCAACAGGAAAACAGAAACTTTATGTTCCTGTTCACGCAGCTTCTGATCACATGTACGGTCGTGCCGGACAGGACAAAGAAGATAAAACGAATACTTCATTGGATTTCTACCTTCAGTATACGAAAGATTGGAAAAACCAAAATCTCGATATCATGGGAGGTTATGCATGGCAGCACTTCCACAGAAGTGGTAACTCTTACTACAGTGGTTTGGAAGAAGGTGTAAAAAGCAACTACAACGCTCGTCTAAACAGATGGAAAACAGAAAGCTACTTGGTATCATTCTTTGGTCGTGTAAACTATTCATTGTTTGATCGTTATATGTTGACTGCAACTCTTCGTGAAGACGGTACTTCTCGTTTCCACAAAGACAATCGCTGGGGATTCTTCCCATCGGTAGCACTTGCGTGGAAGATGAATCAAGAAAGCTTCCTACGCGATGTAACTGCAATCTCCGAAATGAAACTTCGTTTGGGATATGGTAAAACAGGTCAGCAGGAGCTCGGTTTAGGTGATTACCCATATCTACCTACCTACATCGTAAATAAAGATGGAGCATACTATCCGATCGGTGGCGAATTCATGGATCTATATCGTCCTGAAGCATACAATACGGATTTGAAATGGGAAGAAACTACTACTTACAACGTTGGTTTGGATTATGGCGTTCTTCAGAATCGCATCTCCGGATCGGTTGAGTTCTATTACCGTAAAACAGACGACCTGTTGAGCTATGTGGACGTTTCTGCATTGTCGAACTTTAAAAATCAAGTGATTCAGAATATCGGTTCACTGGAAAATAAAGGGGTTGAGTTCACGATCAATACCAAACCGATCGTCAGAAGAGATTTCTTCTGGGATTTAGGTTTCAATGTAACCTACAATAAAAATAAAATTACGAAACTGACTGCAGGTAGCGGCGATGATTATTTCGTAGCAACCGGTGGTATCTCTCCGGGAACAGGTAATACCGTTCAGGCTCACGCGGTTGGACAACCGGCAAATTCATTCTATGTATATCAGCAGGTTTACGACAATAGCGGCAAACCAATCGAAGGTTTGTTCGTCGATCGCAACGGTGACGGTATCATCAATGAAAAAGACAAATATTTCCATCACAAACCGACAGGAGATGTTTTGATGGGTCTTTCCTCTAAAATGACATGGAAAGGCTGGGACTTCAGCTTCTCGCTTCGCGCCAGCTTGAACAACTATGTATATAACGATGTGGACGCCGATCGTCTGAACATCAGTTCCGGTGCAATCTGGTCTACTTCGGGATTCTTGTCTAACCGTCCGTTGTCTGCATTCGATACCAACTTCCAGGGTGTAAAAGATTCATACATGTCTGATTATTATGTACAGAAAGCTTCTTTCTTACGTTGCGACAACATTACATTGGGTTATACTTTCAAGAACCTATTCAACAAAGGAGTTGTAGCGCGCGTATACGGAACCGTACAGAATCCGTTTGTGATCACCAAATACAAAGGCCTAGATCCTGAGGTGAACGGTGGTATCGACAACAACATCTATCCGAGACCGATCGTTTCGTTGGTTGGTCTGACTGTAAACTTTTAACTAATAACACGGACACGAATATGAAATTCAGATATTTAAAATCATTTTTACCGGCCGCAGCGATCTGCATTTCGCTAGGTCTATCTTCTTGCATCGGAGATTTGGATGTAACTCCGATCGATCCGAGTGTTACGCAAGAATTTAATCAAGATCAGGTTTTCCATAAAATATATGCTACAATGGGTCTGACCGGTCAGACCGGTCCCGACGGAAGTGGAGACGTTGATGGTCTCGACGAAGGTACATCCGGATTTTTCCGTTTGATCTGGAATCTGAATGAACTGACTTCCGACGAAGCGATCTGTTCATGGGGAGACGCCGGTATCGACGAAATGAACTTCGTTCGATTCACATCATCTCATGATCAGGTGAAAGGTCTTTACGGACGTCTGAACTTCGACGTAACTCTTTGCAATCACTTCTTGGAGCAAACGGAAGGAAAAACAGATGACAAGACTCGTATCCAGCGTGCCGAAGCCCGTTTCATGCGTGCGTTGAACTTTTATTATCTAATCGACTTTTTCGGAAACGTACCGTTTTCAGAGAAAGTGATCAAAGATTGTCCGCCGCAGATCAAACGCGCAGATCTTTTCGAATATATCGAGAAAGAACTGAATGAGATCGAAACCGATATGTATGATCCGGGAATGGCTCCGTACGGACGTGCCGACAAAGCTGCCAACTGGTTGCTTCGCTCACGTTTGTTGCTGAATGCCGAAGTATATGCAAACACTCCGCGCTGGAATGATGCAGCGACTTATGCAAAGAAGGTGATGGATTCACAATATCAGTTGAGTGATTCTTATTCTCATCTGTTTATGGCGGATAATGACGGATCTTCAGTGAATAAAGCTCCAAACGAAATCATCTTGCCGATCGGAGCAGACGGTGTGATGACTCAAAGTTGGGCTAGTTCTCTTTTTATCATCGCGTCTACTCATACGAGCGATATGCCGAATTGGGGTACAACCGAAGGATGGGGTGGTAACCGTGCCCGTAAATCATTGGTTGAGAAATTCTTCGACAACGGGATGATTCCTTTCTGGGCGGATATGAATGATCTTTCCAACTTGGGTGACGATCGCGCACTTTTCTTCGCAGCAGACCGTACCGTTGAGATCGCTAAGACTTCCGTATTCAAACAAGGTCTTTCTGTAACTAAATTCTCGAATTTACGTGCCGATGGCGGTTTGTCGAAAGACTCTAAATTCACCGATATGGATATTCCGTTTATGCGTAAGGCTGAGGCATATCTAACCTATGCAGAAGCAACTCTACGTGCCGGCGGTTCTCAAGACGAAGCGTTGAAAGCCGTAAATGAACTGCGTGCCCGCGCAAATACGAAACTGTTTACAAGTATCGATCTGAATAAGGTTCTAGACGAAAAAAGCCGAGAGTTCTTCTTCGAAGGACATCGTCGTACCGACCTGATCCGTTACGGATATTTCGGAGGTTCTACCGATTATCGTTGGGACTGGAAAGGTGGTTCCGCAAGTGGAACATCATTCGATAAGAACTACAATCTGTTGCCGATTCCGGCTTCCGATTTGAACGTAAAGATCGGAAGAGCACACGTCTGAACTCCAGTCACTCCGGAGAATCTCG
>CAMTOW010000149.1 GCA_947074245.1 uncultured Bacteroidales bacterium
CGAGATTCTCCGGAGTGACTGGAGTTCAGACGTGTGCTCTTCCGATCTAATCGAATCCTGCTTTCTGAACAGCGTCACGAAGTGTTTCGGGTGATGTAACTTCGGGGTTAAACTCAATCAATGCGGTAGCGGCTGCATAATTCACAGTCGCTTGTACGACGCCCGCTTGTTGATTTAAAATCTTATTTACACGCGCCGCACATGATGCGCAGCTCATCGATAATACGGGATATGTCTTTTGTAAAGTCTTATGTCTTGTCATAAATCGGTACTTAAAATTATAATGCAAATTTAGATTACCACCTCGCGTTTCGACTTATGGAATTTTGGGTTAGATTTATGATATTATAGGGTGCTGACCGGCCGATCATTCTATATATCTCGACAATGCGAATCTTAATCCTCGGTTAATGGATTGACGTAGTTGTCAGGAATCATTTTTATAGTCATGTAGATTATTCGGTTACTCTCTTTCTCTCTATATCTGCCTGCTTCAAGTTCGTTAAGCTGCGTATAAATACCTGTTTAATCGCCACTTACTGATCGTTTATAGAGGGGTGAATGATCGTTAAAACGGCTTTAAACGAATCGGTATCAGGTCATTTTCGAGAAAAACACAAGCAGAAAAGGAAGAATATTCAGGCTGATATTTGTAAATGGTTGGTTTGCACAAAAGAAAAGAGATGCTTTTGGGGGGAAGATCTATGCGAAAAAAGGCCGTCGATCCGCAAGGGACAGACAGCCTTTTTGTATAAGATAGGTTCGTTCCGATCCGATTCGAGAGAAAGAGGAGCGGAGGAATCGATATGTTTAGTGAGCCGGTTCGAACTGATCGAGGAAGCGTTTGTCGTTTTCAGAGAACATACGCAAATCTTTTACTCGGTATTTCAGGTTTGTAATACGTTCGATACCCATTCCCAACGCGTAGCCGCTGTAAACGGTACTGTCGATGCCACAAGCTTCCAAAACGTTCGGATCTACCATTCCGCAACCGAGGATCTCAACCCAACCGGTGTGTTTACAGAACGGACATCCTTCGCCGCCACAGATATTACAAGAGATATCCATTTCGGCAGACGGTTCGGTGAACGGGAAGTAAGACGGACGAAGACGAATCTTCGTATCTGCGCCGAACATCTCTTTCGCAAAGAATAAAAGAGCCTGACGCAAATCGGCGAACGATACGTTTTTGTCTACATAAAGAGCCTCAACCTGATGGAAGAAACAGTGTGCACGGTAAGAGATCGCTTCATTACGATATACGCGTCCCGGACAGATGATACGGATCGGCGGCTGAGTTTTCTCCATCACGCGAGTTTGTACCGAAGAGGTATGCGTACGAAGCAATACGTCCGGATTGCTCTGGATAAAGAATGTATCCTGCATATCGCGAGCCGGATGATCATCCGCAAAGTTCAATGCCCCGAATACATGCCAGTCATCTTCAATCTCCGGTCCTTCAGCGATCGAAAAGCCCAATCTTCCGAAAATCTCCGCAATTTCATTACGAACGATCGAAAGCGGATGGCGTGATCCGGCTGCAATCGGATAGGCGGTACGAGTCAAGTCGATACCTTCTGCAACATTGTCTTGCTGTGAGAATTGCTCTTTCAGATCATTGATCTTATTCTGAGTTTTATCCTTAAGTTCGTTCAATAACTGTCCGACCATTTTTTTATCTTCAGGAGCGACATGACGGAAGTCAGCCATCAGCTGAGATATTTCACCTTTTTTGCTAAGATATTTGATGCGCAGCGCTTCGATTTCTTCTGCCGAAGAGGCAGTCAGGTTATCGATTTCCGCCGAAAGCAATTTAATTTTATTGATCATTTCCGGATACATTTTCGAATTAATGCTGCAAATTTAATAAAACTCATGGGTGTAGTATGTTTTTAATATGGAATTTTTAATTTTGGCGTATGCTTTCTTAACAGATGAAAATGATTGAAAAAACCTTTTTAGGAAGAAAAACAATCAATAAAGTTTAATTTTTTCAAAACATAGCTCCTTTTTATTTGTTATATTCATAACGCTTACCCAACCGGAAGTATTCACACAGAATTCATACTTCCTTATATACTAAAATCATTTTATCATTTATGGATCCGGAAAGACTGTTATTAGCCAAAGTTGAGTCGTTTATACGAACAAACGAAATGCTGGATAAGGCGACACCTGTCCTTGTCGGTTTAAGCGGTGGTGCTGATTCTACAGCCCTTTTGGATGTGCTGTTTACCTTGGGGTACAAATGTATTGCCGCCCATTGCAATTTCCGTCTTCGCGGAGAAGAAGCGGTGAGGGATCATGAGTTTGCGCGAATGATCGCGCGCGATTATCGGATCGAATTCCATGAAATAGAATTTAATACCAAAGAATATGCCGCTCAAAGAGGCATATCGATCGAAATGGCTTGTCGGGATTTACGTTATGAATGGTTTGAAGAACTTTTGGCAAAAACCGGAGCGCAGGCTATCGCGGTAGGACATCATCGTGATGATTCGATCGAAACATTCTTTTTGAATCTTTCTCGAGGAACAGGGATTGCCGGTCTGACCGGAATCAATGCCGTGCACGGAAACGTAATCCGCCCGCTGCTTGCCGTAAGTCGTCAGGAGATAGAGGAATATCTCGGTCGGCGTCATATCGATTTTATCATCGACAGTAGCAATCAGGAAGATATCTATCTGAGAAATAAGATCCGTCTTCAATTAATTCCATTATTAAGAACCATCAATCCTTCAATATCCGAATCGCTGATCAAAACCATCGGAAACTTACAACAGGTAGAAAAGGTATATGATCATGTCGTGAAAAGCGCTCGCAACGAGGTCGTTTCGGTGCGTGACGAAGAGGTTTTTATCTCTATTGATAAATTAAATCGCCAGGTAGCCCCTCAGACGATTCTTTTTGAACTTTTACGTGAATATGATGTTCCATCTTCTATGATACAGGATATCATCGGATCACTGAACGGAATTTCAGGGAAGCAATTCTATGCCGGTTTTTATCGGATCGTAAAAGATCGGGATTACTTAATCATAAGCAAGAGAAACGTCGAGGATACTCCGGATCATTATTATATCCCGCATGATGTAAACTCCATCTCCAAACCATTGGAAATGAGTTTTGAAACATTGGATTATTTCCCGGGATTCGTCATTCCCAAAACGAAAGACGTAATCTGTCTGGATGCAGATAAAGTCGCTTATCCGCTAGAACTGCGTCATTGGCAGAAAGGCGATAAATTCATTCCATTCGGAATGAGGGGCGTGAAAAAAGTGAGTGATTATTTTTCTGATCATAAGTATTCGGTTTTAGATAAGGAGAAGGCTTGGATCTTAACATCGGAAGATAAAATTTTATGGATCGTCGGAGAGCGTGCCGACAATCGTTTCAGACTGACAGCCAAAACCAAAAGAGTACTGATGATTACCGTTGGAGTGTGATAATCCGCTGCAAAAACGTATGAAAATGACCGAAATTTATTTTTAGATACAATTTCTTTTGCTTTCTCAAAAAAAGATTATTTTTGTAGCAGATTCAATATTTACTCCCAAAGAGATTCTTAGAATATCATTCCTATCAAAGTCCGTATTTTTTTGTCTTTGTTATATTTTATCTTAATTAATACGAGTTACTCCACTCTAAATACTGATCTACAGTCAATTTTTTATTGAATAGATTGAATTCAAACTACATTTCCAATATCAAATGTATAATATAATAGAATTAAACGATAAGCTGTTGCCGGAACTTAAACAGATTGCCAAAGATATGGGAATTAAGAAAGTTGATTCCCTGAAAAAGGAAGATCTGGTTTATAAGATTCTTGATCAGCAAGCCATTGATCTCGCTGGAAAAAAAATAGCCTCTGAAAAAGAGAAAGCAGATAAAGGCGGTAGCCGCAAACGTAAAGATTCGACTACGAAAAAAGAAATGAAGTCTTCTCCGCGAGCAGAAGCTAAAAAAGAAAAGAAAAATGATTCTGCAGAAGTAGCATCCGCTACCGTAGAAAAAGACGCTGTAAAATCTTCGCCGAAGAAGACAAAAGCTCCTAAAAAACAATCTGCTCCGAAAAACGCAGATGATAAATCTACTTCAAATCAGTCTGTTATCGTTTCTGAAGAAAAACCACAATCCAATATCACACCTGCAACTGAAGCCACTGTTATTTCTTCCGACTTGAATAGCGGAAAAAATGAATCTTCAAACATCAATCCGATGCCAATGGTTATCACATCGGAAGAAAAGGTGAAGAATACCAACCCGGCGGAAACGAAAGAATCCGGTGAAACGGAAAACTCGGAAGTCCGTCCGCATAGATTTGCGAAACCAGACAGAGGTGCGTTGCGTAATCCGCTTAGAGAAACGCCTCGTGTTGCTGCGAATCAGCCGGATACCGAAGAGGTAAAAGATAAAAATCAGGATAGTGGGGATGATGCCGCAGTTGAACAGAAAATTTTGCAGCAGAATAAACAAGCATTTCAGTCATTTTTCCCGTTGAAGGGAAAAGTGCTTCCAAATAATCGCAGACAGCCCAATCAGGGACAGCAACCACGTGAAAATCAACCACGTGACAACCAACCGCGAGAGAATCAATCACGCGAACATCAAATGCGTGACAACCAACCGCAACCAGTTCAGGAACGTATGCCTCAACAGCGTGTCGTTTCAGATCATTCTCAACCCGCACATCCGGCGCAATCTCGTCCGGAACGCGAAAAACCGTATGATTTCGAAGGTATTTTGCATGGAACGGGAGTTCTTGAGATTTTGAACGACGGATATGGTTTCTTGCGTTCACCGGATTATAACTATTTCAATTCACCGGATGATATCTATGTGTCTCTTTCTCAGATCAAGCTATTTGGCTTGAAAACGGGTGACGTCGTAGAGGGGCCGATTCGTCCTCCAAAAGAAGGCGAACGTTATTTCCCGCTGGTGAAGGTTGAGAGAATCAACGGTCGTACTCCGGAATACGTTCGTGACCGTGTGCCATTTGAGCATTTGACACCTCTCTTTCCGAACGAGAAATTCATCTTGACCAAAGGATATGGTGATTCGATTTCTACACGTGTCGTAGATATGTTCTCTCCAATCGGAAAAGGACAACGCGCGCTGATCGTAGCTCCTCCAAAAACAGGTAAAACGGTGTTGCTTAAAGATATAGCTAATGCGATATCTTATAATAATCCGGAAGTTTACATGATCATTCTTTTGATAGATGAGCGTCCGGAAGAGGTAACCGATATGGCTAGAAGCGTTAAGGCCGAAGTTATATCGTCTACTTTTGACGAACCGGCAGAACGTCACGTGAAAGTGGCCGATATGGTTCTTGAAAAAGCGAAACGTATGGTGGAATGTGGCCATGACGTAGTGATTCTTTTGGATTCCATAACGCGTTTGGCGCGTGCGTTCAATACGGTGGCTCCGGCATCCGGTAAGGTTTTGTCGGGTGGTGTGGACGCTAACGCATTGCAAAAGCCGAAACGATTCTTTGGTGCTGCTCGTAATATCGAAAACGGTGGAAGTCTGACCATTATCGCGACCGCTCTTATTGAGACCGGTTCGAAAATGGACGAGGTAATCTTCGAAGAGTTTAAAGGTACGGGTAATATGGAACTTCAGTTGGATCGTAAATTGGCAAATAAACGAATATTCCCTGCTGTGGATATCCTTGCATCGAGTACACGTCGTGATGATTTGCTTTTGGATGAATCTACGCTGAACCGTATGTGGATCTTACGCCGTCATCTTTCGGATATGAATCAGTTTGAATCAATGGACTTCATCCGCAAACGTATGGAGAATACGAAGAACAATCAGGAGTTGTTGTTTTCAATGAATGATTGATCCCTAGATCGGAAGAGCGTCGTGTAGGGAAAGAGTGTTAAGATTAGTGTAGAT
>CAMTOW010000150.1 GCA_947074245.1 uncultured Bacteroidales bacterium
GGTATTACGAAAAAAATATGTATCGAGTGGACCGATGTCGAATTAGGAGATTACGTTTTGGCACATGCTGGTATGGCTATCTGCAAAATCGATGAAGAGGAAGCCCTTTTATCAATAGCGGGATTTCAAGAAATCGTGCATTTGCTTGATCAAACCGAAAAAAACGATTTGGTATGAATGAATACAATTGTTTTAGAGATCGAGATCTTGTTGATGCTTTAGCGCAGCGAATCCGACAGCGAATAAGCAGGAAATGGGTAATCATGGAAATGTGCGGAGGGCAGACTAATGCGATTGCAAGATTTCGGTTGGAAGACTTATTACCGCAAGACTTAGAACTTGTGCATGGGCCGGGATGTCCTGTCTGTGTGACACCTCAAACCATTATTGATCAGGCTATCGAGTTGGCTCAAGAACCTGACGTAATATTTGCTTCTTTTGGTGATATGGTAAGAGTTCCAGGGGTTAATGATTCTTTGTTATCCGTACGGAGCAAGGGTGCGGACGTTCGTATCGTATATTCTCCATTGGATGCTGTTCGGTTAGCAAAAGAAAATCCGGACAAACAGATTGTTTTTTTTGCAATAGGTTTTGAAACCACACTTCCGGTTTACGCTTTGGCTCTAAAAAATGCAATTCATGCAAACTTGAATAACTTTTCATTACTCACATCTTTGGTTACTGTCCCGGCTGCTGTGGCGAGCCTTATGGAAGATCCGGAAAACCGCGTACAGGGCTTATTGGCAGCAGGGCATGTTTGTGCCGTAACCGGGTTGGAAGAGTATGAAAAATTAGCACATTGTTATCACTTACCAATTTGTGTTACGGGGTTTGAACCTGCTGATATTTTATGGGGGATTTATAATTGTGTGGATCAACTAGAGAAAGGTGAAAATTCAGTAAGAAACAACTATTCAAGAATTGTCAACCCACAAGGTAATATTAAAGCCCTGGAGGCATGTAACCTCTATTTTGAACCGATCGATCAAGAATGGCGAGGAATGGGGATCATCTCTCAAAGTGGTTTAAAGATTCGTAAAGAATATGAACATTATGACGCATTCGTTCGTTATAAAATTACCCAAAAAAGATCTTGTTATACAGAAATATGTCTTGCCGGTGATATAATGAAAGGGAAGATACAACCTACTGATTGTCCATTGTTTGGGCAGAAATGTACACCTGATCAGCCATTGGGCGCATCAATGGTATCATCCGAAGGCGCATGTGCAGCATATTATAAATATAAAAGAAATGAAAACAAAGCAATGTCCATTACCCTATAATCCGAAAGATCTCATACAACTAGCGCATGGAGGGGGTGGGAAATTGACTCATGAGCTTATCTCTACCATGTTTTATCCTGCCTTTTCCAATCCTATATTAAATGAGCAACATGATGGAGCCATCTTTGATTGTAAAGAGGGCAGAATGGCCTATACGACGGATTCGTTCGTTGTAGATCCGATTTTTTTCAATGGTGGTGACATCGGGGATTTGGCTGTCAACGGGACAGTCAATGATCTTACCTGCTGTGGCGCTACTCCGTTGTTTCTGACAGCCGCTTTTATTATAGAAGAGGGGTTTCCGATGAGCGATCTTCAGAGAATTGTTGAGTCAATGAAAAAGGCTTCTCAAAAAGCCGGAGTTGCTATCGTAACGGGGGATACGAAAGTTGTAGATAAAGGTAAATGTGATAAGATATTTATCAATACGAGCGGAATCGGTATAATTGATCCGAATATCCATATCCATTCTGATCGGATTGAAGAGGGAGATTCCATTATTATATCCGGAAAAATCGGACAACATGGAATCTGTATTTTATCTACACGTGAAAGTTTGGGCTTTGAAACAGATGTCGCAAGTGATACAGCCTCCTTAAATCATATGATACAATCTCTATCTGAGAGCGTGCCGATTCATTTCATGAGGGATCCGACTCGTGGTGGCCTGTCATCTACGTTGAACGAGATCGCCGACTCTGCATCGGTTCGAATAGAATTGGATGAAGAGTCGCTACCCATCGGTGAAAGTGTTTTGTCGGCATGTGAGTTACTGGGTTTAGATCCTTTATATATAGCTAATGAAGGCCTTATGCTGATTTTTGTGCCGAAAAAACATGCCGAAAAAACAGTAGAACTATTAAAGCAGTTTCCAGAAGGCAAAGATGCATGTATAATTGGAAAAGTAACTGCTAAAAATACAGACGGAGCGGTTCTATTGAACACTCTTTATGGTGGGCAACGTATCATAGAGATGCTCCGAGGAGAACAACTTCCAAGAATTTGTTGATATAAATAAATATAACCTAACCTGACCTTCCACTGAAAAAGACCCTATACGGAAAACGGATTCGCATCTGCCCGAAATCTTAAAAGAGGAAGTGTCCTAATTTTCTGGATGTATGAAAGATAAAGAAACCACGATTTATCAACATCTGCGTAAGAAAGGTATTTCCCGTCGCGATTTTCTAAAATTCTGCGGCATTATGGGATCGATGCTCGGTTTAAAAGCTTCTGGCGTAGAACAAGTCGTTGATGCACTTATGACAAAACCGCGTATACCTGTGATCTGGGAGCATTTCCAAGAATGTACATGTTGCAGTGAATCCTTTGTCAGAGCTTCGCATCCCGTAATTGATGAGATCTTATTGGAGATGATTTCTCTGAATTATGATGATACAATTATGCCGGCTGCCGGAACCCGAGCTGAAGAATTGGCAGAAGAAACGAAGCGGAAATATCCAGGTAAATACCTATTGCTTGTAGAGGGTGCTATCCCTTTGGGAAATGCCGGATTCTGTACACAGGGCGGAAAGTCAGCATTACAGATACTTAAGCATTATGCCTCGGACTGCGCTGCCATTATCGCGTGGGGAAACTGTGCATCGTCGGGTTGTATTCAGCATGCGCGTCCAAATCCTACCGATGCGCAACCAGTGCATAAAGTGATAAAAGGAAAACCCATCATCAATGTACAAGGATGTCCACCGATTGCTGACGTCATGGCTGGCGTAATCACTTATTATCTGACATTCGGGCGTATTCCAGACCTAGATCAACAGTTGAGACCGAAAGTTTTTTATGGAAGACGTATTCATGATACATGTTATCGTCGTCCTTGCTATGATGCAGGGTTATTCGTTCAATCATTTGATGATGAAAATGCGAAGAAAGGATACTGTCTATATTATATGGGCTGCAAGGGCCCGAATACATTCAATTCATGTGCGGTTATTAAATGGAATTTAGGGGTAAGTTATCCGATACAATCCGGTCATGGATGTATCGGTTGTTCAGAACCAAATTTCTGGGATTACGGACCATTATATTCACATATTCCTTATGTAAGAGGTTTTGGCGTGGAATCGAACGCAGATAAGGTGGGAGCCGGTTTGGCCGGTATTGCTTTAGGTGGCGTAGCAGCCCATGCGATCGTAACGAACATACGAAAACGAAGACTGATCAAAGGAAATATGGATGAAGACTATTCCGCTAACCGTGAAGATACCGAACAGACATTAGCATCCTTAGAGGAGGAAAGAAATGAATTGATTAATAAAGCAGCGATTCTTAATAATAAAATTGATTCAAAGAAAGATGAAATAGCGAATAAAACCGATATAAGACCCGGTGAGTCAGGTGCAACTGATACGGATTCGAAATCCTGATTGTTCTCTGAATACATTAATCGAACTTAAAGAAAAAAGAATATGGCGAATAGAATAGTTATCGATCCGATCACGCGTATTGAGGGTCATTTACGAATCGAGGCTGACGTAGAAAATGATCAGATTACAGACGCTTACAGTTCGGGTACTATGGTGCGTGGGATCGAACTTATCGTTAAAGATCGAGATCCCCGAGATACATGGGCTTTCGTGGCGCGAGTATGCGGTGTGTGTACTTCCATTCATGGTCTAGCGGGAGTGCGAGTTATGGAAAATGCCCTTGATATAACAATACCTCCTAATGCGGAACAAGTACGCAATCTGATGTTGGGAGCTTTGTTTATTCAAGATCACCTGTTCCACTTCTATACTTTGTCTGCATTCGACTGGGTCGATATTGTTTCAGCATTAAACGGAGATCCCAAAGAATGTGCCGCTATTGCCGCAAACATATCATCTTGGCCGAAAAACAGTGAAGCAGACTTTGCTCTGATGAAAGAAAAATTGAAGAAATATGTAGATAGCGGTGAACTTGGATTTCTCGGAAATGGTTATTGGGGACATCCTGCCTATAAACTGTCTCCGTCAATGAATCTTCTTGCCGTGACACATTATTTCCAATGTTTTGAAGAGATGCGAGATGTCGTCAGAATCCAAACTATTTTCGGCGGAAAGAATCCGCATCCAAATTATTTGGTGGGAGGTATGCCAAGCGCAATCAATATCAATGATCCTTCGGCCATCAATTTGGAACGATTGAGTTGGGTTGCGAATATTATTCAAAGAGCTCAGATGTTTGTAAGTCAGGTTTATCTACCCGATTGCATGGCAATACTTTCTCAATATCCCGAATGGACAAAAATTGGAGGAGGGGTAAGGAATTATCTCGCTTATGGTGATTTTCCGATGACGTCCTATAATGATCTTGCGAGTTTTAAACAACCGCGAGGTATCGTCTTGGACAGAGATATTACAAAAGTACATGAATTTGATCCAACGGCACAAGATGGTTTACAAGAGTTCGTGTCGCACTCATGGTATAATTACACGCAAGGAAAGAATGTCGGATTACACCCTTCGGTGGGAGAAACAAATCTGAATTATACCGGCCCAACGCCTCCATATAACTATTTGGATGTTAAAGAATCATATAGTTGGATCAAAACTCCGAGATATAAAGGAATGCCAATGGAGACCGGTCCGCTTGCCCGGATGATTGTCGGTTATGCTTCGGGCAACAAAGAGGTAATCAATGCTGTGGATGAAGTTCTGGCTAAAATGAATTTGCCTTTTGAAGCATTGTACTCGACTGCCGGTCGAATTTTAGGTCGTGCCATCGAATGTTCCTTGGTAACTAAATGGATGTCGGATTTTTATACAACCTTACTAAGTAATATCAAGCAAGGTGACTATCGATTATTTAATAATGAGAAATGGGAACCGGATACTTGGCCGGCAAAGGCGATGGGATATGCTCTTACGGAAGCACCCCGAGGCGCATTGGCTCATTATGCCGAAATAACCAATAAAAAGGTTTCGAACTATCAAATGATCATGCCGACAACCTGGAACGGTTCTCCTCGTGATGCAAACGGGCAACGTTCGCCTTATGAAGCATCATTGATTGGTACACCGGTGAATGATTTCAACGCACCGCTAGAGGTGATGAGAACGATACACTCTTTCGATCCATGTCTGGCATGCGCAGTTCATTTGCATGATGAATCGGGTACATTTGTTCATCAGATACGAACGAAATAAAAGATAATCTGATAAAAAGTAATATTATGTTCATTCAGAAAGCACCCAACCTCAGAGAAGTATATGTATGGCAATTACCATTACGGATATTCCATTGGGTTAATGCTGTCGTTATTACCGGATTATGTATAACTGGATATATAATCGGTAATCCACCGGCTATCCAACATGCAACAGCTCCGGTTGATAATTATTGGTTTGGAACGGTACGCTTCGTGCATTTCGTCTGTGCGATGATATTTATCATAAACTTTTTGGTGCGTATCTATTGGTTTTTTGCCGGGAATCGTTTTTGTCGATGGTATAATTATGTCCCTATAACACGCAAACAATGGAGAGGTATTCGAGATACATTGAAAATCGATGTTTTGCTGATTACAAAGAATCCGATTTATGATATCGGTCATAATGCGTTAGCGGCTACCACTTACGGAGGTTTGTTCTTTATTATGTTTCTTCAGG
>CAMTOW010000151.1 GCA_947074245.1 uncultured Bacteroidales bacterium
CGAGATTCTCCGGAGTGACTGGAGTTCAGACGTGTGCTCTTCCGATCTAAAAATACGAGAATACCTTCGTAGCTTTGCTACACATCATAAATTACCGCTAAAAGAAGATGCTGCCGGAAATATCTTAATCTCGAAAGCAGCGACTCCGGGAATGGAGAACCATAAGACATTGGTTCTGCAATCGCACATGGATATGGTTTGTGAGAAAAACAGCGATACCATCCATGACTTTGATAAAGATCCGATCCAGACTTATATCGATGGAGAGTGGGTCAAAGCCAAAGGAACCACTTTGGGCGCTGACAATGGAATCGGGATGGCGGCCGAACTGGCCGTATTGGCTTCGGATGACCTGAAACACGGTCCGGTCGAGTGTCTGTTCACCGTAGACGAAGAAACTGGTCTGACGGGGGCGTTCGCGTTGGAAGAAGGATTCTTCACGGGTAAAACATTGTTGAATCTGGATTCGGAAGATGAAGCGGAAATATTCATCGGTTGCGCGGGCGGTATCGACACGACTGCCAAGTTCTCGTACGAACTAGAGCCGGCTCCGAAAGAACGATTCTACTTCAAAGTCGAGGTCAAAAATCTGAAAGGCGGTCACTCCGGCGGTGATATTCACGAAGGACGAGGAAATGCCAATAAAATCCTGGCTCGTTTCTTCTATAAGACATTCCTACGCATGGACATGGACCTTTGCGAAATCGACGGTGGAAACCTGAGAAACGCCATTCCACGCGAAGCTTGGGCCATCGCCGCTATCCCTCAGAAATTCAAAGAGGAACTTCGTGCGGAAATGAACATCTTCATCGCAGATATGGAAAATGAGTTCGCTTCGATCGAACCGGATATGAAAATTACGCTTACATCGGTAGACACGCCGAAACACGTAATCGGAGGCGCAACCGGAATCAACCTGTTCTGCGCACTTCAGGGTTGTCCTCACGGTGTCATCACGATGAGTCATGATATGCCGGGACTGGTAGAGACATCTACGAATTTGGCTTCCGTAAAAATGGTAGGTGACGAAATCATTGTGACGACCAGCCAACGAAGCTCAATCGAATCGGCTAAATACGATATCGCCAATACGGTAGAAAGTATCTTCACGCTGGCTGCTGCATGGGTAACCCATGGCGACGGCTATCCGGGATGGAAACCGAACATGAATTCGGAAATCATGAAAACGGCCGTTAAAACCTACGAAGACCTTTATGGCATCACACCGGCTATCAAAGCCATCCATGCAGGTTTGGAGTGCGGTCTGTTCCTGAAAAAATATCCGGGACTGGATATGATCTCTTTCGGTCCGACGATGCGCGGAGTTCACTCTCCGGATGAAAAACTGAATATTCCGGCGGTTGAAAAATTCTGGAAACATTTGGTAGCCATTCTTGAAAACGCTTAATCAATTGATTAGATATCAATCTTTTAAAAGCTGTCTTATTGAATAAGACAGCTTTTTTTTATCTATTAAAATGAAATACCCCGGTTGAATTCATTCTTCATTCATTAAAAACGAGAATAAAACGGATGGATTCTACGCTCTACAACTGTATTTTTTATCCATTGGATGAGCCTTTTTATTTTTTAAATGTTTATAAATACAAAAGGTTACGAAACAAATGCGAATCGACTGGAAAAAAATACTCAACAAACGCGACATCAAATGTTACCATGCCTGCGTTTGGGTAGGCATAGCGACCGGATTGATCAGTCTGCTGTTCCGATATATCATCCTGCAATTAACTGAACTGAGGACAGACTTCTTCTCTTCCGAATTACCTCCGATTCTGAAAATCGTCATCATGGCGCCCATTCTGTGGTTACTCTTTTTGGGAATCAACCACATGATCAAAAATTATTATATGGTGGGTGGTAACGGTGCAGAACAAAGCAAAGCCATGATCAACGGACGCATCGAGGGATTTCATCCGCTGAAGAATCTTTGGCTGAAATTCACCGGCTGCTGTATGGCATTAGGCAGCGGTATGGCATTGGGGCACGAAGGTCCTTCGATTCAGTTCGGGGGAAGCATCGGCGTGTTGTTCACGAAATGGTTTCGAATCGAACCGGGACGACAAATGTTCCTGATCTCAGCAGGAACCGCTTCGGGTATCGCAGCAGCGCTTAATTCGCCCCTTGGAGGAAGCGTATTCATCATCGAATCTTTACAGAAAGTAAATAATTACCGAACGGCGGTATATGCGCTTGCGGGCGGACTCACGGGAGGATTGCTCGCAGCCGTATTGATGCCGAACCATGCTTATCTGAAGATTCCGATCATCCGTCCGGACGTTCCCGATCTGACTTTGTTCACGATATTCATCATCATGGCGGCTTATATGTCGACGCTCGGTTTTCTATTCACCCGACTCGTTATTTTTTTAAGTAAAAGATTCCGTATGGGCTATCTGGGAGAACAGACCCGACTTGCTTTCTTGGCGATCGGGATGTGTATGATCGGAAGCCAGCTTCCCTCCTTTCTGGGCAACGGACAACCGTTTATGATATCGCAAGCCATGACAGGAACGTCAGATTTGATTTATCTGGGGTTACTGTTGGCCTTATTCTTCGTTTTCATCGCGCTTTGTGAGGGAACACTCTTTCCGGGCGGAGCATTCCTCCCGTTGATGACGTTGGGCGGTTTCTCGGGACGTTTCTTCGGAGGAATACTCGTTGCCGCTGGATACGCCACACCGGAAAACCTGCCCTATTTCATGTTTATCGGCATGAGCAGCGCTTATGTGATCATCATGCGAAATCCGTTTTCGTCATTCCTTCTGGTCATGGAGATGACCGGACGTTACACGATACTTCTGCCTTCGCTCTGCGTAGGAATCATGGGGTATGTCCTCATCTCGGCGACACGAGCCGAATCTTTAGGGTCCTATCCCTATAAACAGTTGTTGAAACGATTCGATACCCTATCCAATACCCATCTGAATTTCAACACGGAGGTGATGCCATTCTCCTATTTTGAAGGAAAAACGTCCGATACGATCAAATTGCCCGAAGGATGCGTACTCCATCAGATTGTCCGGGACAACCATCCGATGAAATTAGCGGGCGACATATATCTCCAAGAGGGAGATCAGCTTGAGTTTCATATTCAAAGTACCGATATCGAGAAAATCTATCAGGCGCTCATCTCCTTATCTACCGATCCGAGGTAAAAACGCAACGATCGCAATGGAACGGTTCTTTTTACGAACAATCGCAATAAAGGAACCCGTTTTGCGTTTTATCTGCATGAAAAAAAGTTTTTTTATACTCACTACCTTTCTGATGATTCTCTCCGGATTCATTTCCGGATGTTCGGATGATAACTTCACGACAAACCCATCCCATCAGCTTTCATTCTCGGCAGACACCTTACGCTTCGATACGGTGTTTACCACGCTGAGTTCGGCTACCGCGCGCTTGATGGTTTACAACACGAACAATAAAAACCTAAATATCAACACGATCACATTGAAGAACAGTGGTTCTTCGGGATTCCGCGTCAACGTGGACGGTATGATGGGATCGCGCTTTGAGCAGATTGAAATCGATAAAAAAGACTCGCTTTACATATTCGTCGAGGTTACCCTCGATCCGACCGATCATGACCTTCCGGTTCGCAAAGAGGATATTCTTCAATTCGAATACAACGGAGTGATTCAACAGATCATCCTCGAAGCGTACGGACAAGACGCGATCTTCTGGCGAGGCAAATGTATCGAATCCGACACGACCCTCTCGGCGGATAAACCGTTCGTCGTTTACGACAGTTTGGTCGTTCGGCCGAACGTACGCCTGCGTATAGATGCGGGAACACGTCTTTTCTTTCATGATAAAGCGCAACTGATCGTCGAAGGCAGTATCGCTGCGAACGGCGAGGCGGGCAATCCGGTTGTTATGCGCGGTAACCGAATGGATAAACTCTTTCCGAATCTGGCTTATGATCAGATCCCGGGTCAGTGGGGAGGTATCCGATTCAGCGCGGAGAGTTACGACAATCGTTTCACACATGCCGAAATCCGAAATACATCCTGGGGAATCCGATTCGATTCGGCATCGATCGATCGAAACAAAGCGACTTTCGAATATTGCAAAATTCAGAATTCGAAAGACAATCTGCTTTATGCGGAATCCTCTCAGATCCGGGCCTCTAATTGTGAGTTTACCAATTCGGCCGGAGCTTTACTTCACCTCGTGGGAGGATCTTATGAATTCACTCATTGCACCCTGACCAATTTATACAGTTTCGGTATGGTTCAGGACAACGCGATCCATTTGAGCAATTATAAATCGGACGAAGCTTGGAATCCGATCGAAATGCCATTGACCAAAGCCGATTTCAACAACTGTATCGTCTGGGGAAAACGCTCGCTTGAAATCAATCTGGATCAAGTATCAGAGCATCAGTATCCCGATACGCCTTTCCATCATCACTTCAATCATTGTCTGCTTAAAGCGGCAGGTGAAGATGATGAGAATTTCAGCAATACGATTTGGAATGAAGACCCACTGTTCCTTGCCGTGGGAGAGGATTATATCTACGATTTTAGAATTGATTCGCTTTCTCCGGCTCGACAGAAAGGCAATCCGACCTATTCGAACTCCTATCCGATCGACCTGGCAGGCAATCCGCGTATTGGTACTCCCGATATCGGAGCGTATCAATGGGTTGAAAATTAATCTTTTTTTACTTTTCAAAAACAGGAACTCCCACCAGCTTGTTATCTAACAAAAACAACGAGCTGATGGGAGTTTTCTGTTTCAATCGATTCTATGTATTCTTACTCGTTTGCGTTTCGATTCTTTCGGAAAATGCAAACGCATCCTGGAGCGATCCTCAAACGGCGCTTCCGGGAAGTACGAAGATCCGGTCTTCCGACGAGGAGGAAGTTCGTCTGCGTGTCGTATTCTGGAATGTAGAGAATCTGTTCGACTGCAAAGACGACACGCTTCGGCAAGATGACGAGTTTCTTCCGCAAGGCTCGCGTCACTGGAGTTTCTATCGCTATCGCCAGAAACTGATCAATACCGCCAAGGTGCTGATCGCCGCAGGAGAAGGAGAGATCCCCGTACTCATCGGGCTATGTGAAGTTGAGAATGACAGCGTCTTGAACGATCTGTTACGACTGACCCCTCTCAAACAATTCGGATATCGTCACCTGATCACGACTTCACCCGATCCGCGCGGCATCAATGTCGCTTTACTCTACAAGCGCGATCGTTTCAAACCCATCGCCAGAACCGATCATCGCGTGGCGTTACCGTCCCGATACCGTCCGACCCGCGATATCCTGCATGTAGCCGGATTGATTCCGGGAGGCGACACGCTCGATGTTTTCGTCTGTCACCTTCCATCCCGATCGGGCGGTGAAGCTGAAACCCGAATAGCGCGTATGACTGTCGCCGAACAATTGAAGCAAGCAATCGACAGTACGAATCAGGTACGGACGAAGTCGAACATCCTGATTTGCGGAGACATGAACGACTATCCATCTACAAGTTGCATTTCCACTTTAGAGGCAAATCATCCCAATGTTGATAACCAGAAGAACGACTCCACTACCCGACCTTTGTTCAATCTGATGATCCCGTTGCAGAAAAACGGAAAAGGAACGCACAAATACAATGGCAAATGGGGATATCTGGATCATTTCGTCGTAAACGGAGCCCTGTGTGACCGCTCCGATTATCCATTCGTAGAGAACGTACGAGAATTCTCTCTTCCCTTTTTATTGACCGAAGATACCAAACACGGAGGGGATCGCCCTTTACGCACCTATCATGGCTATCGCTACGAAGGCGGATATAGCGACCATCTACCGATCCTTCTCGATCTGGTCGTACCCCCTCGGTAAGAGGATACTTTCCGACCGAATCGACACCCGATAAAA
>CAMTOW010000152.1 GCA_947074245.1 uncultured Bacteroidales bacterium
GTGCTCTACCTGCTGAGCTAGCGAATCAACGATAGTGCTTTGTTTCAAAAGCGATACAAAGATATCGCAAAATATCGTTTTTGCAAACTTCTGTCCAGAAAAAGTTCGTTTAAAAAACTTAAGGCATTATTTTTCGCCTCTTTCGATCGGCTCGTTGAGGGGAGAATCCTTCAAAACATACATATGATAATATGCCAACAACAGCGGTGCTAAAGGAAGAGACATAATGATACCAACCATACCAAACAAGCTGCCACCAATGGATAAGGATAAAAGAATGATAGCCGGATTCAATCCGGTAACTTTACCCATGATCTTCGGAGTAAGGAAGGTGTCTTCGGTGAGCTGCGTAACGATAAATACGCCCATGCAGAAGGCGAAGAGTCTCCAAAACGGGACACCCGTATCCGCAGAATGCAGAAGACAGAGCAGGATAGTCGGAAGAATACCGATGCATTGGGCATAAGGGATCATATTAAGGAGCCCGATGAAAAGCCCTAAAGGAATTGCCAACGGAAGACCAATGATCAGAAAGCCGATGCTGAACATGATACCGACAATCCCTGCGATCATAGACTGACCTTTGAAATAGCGATGGGTGCAGTAGGCAACATCGTGTAAAAGCTTGTGGACGGGCTGCCGGATCTGTTGAGGCAGAAGGGTAAAAAAGCCCGCATTCAATTTCTCATAATAGATCATTATGAAGAACGCATAAAGGAAAGTAAACACCAAATGAAAAAGACTAAATATCTTTTTCAAAGCATGGGTTACGATCGCCGTCAGTTTCGGTACGATTTTTTTTAGTTGGATATACGCTTCCTGCAGATCGAATTTCCCATCATAGCGTTCCATATCGGTGACGCGAGCAATGTAATCTCGAACTTGAACGGGAATGAGATGATCGCTTTGAATGCGTAACTCGTATTTATCCAATAGTTCTCCTGTTTTCTGGAATTCGTTGACCATCGGAGGGATAACCAGCCAGAAGAATAAGACGAGGAACGTAACAATGGCGATCAGAGCCGCAAAAATTGAAAGGATCCTGATTCTTATACGGAGTTTTATCTGAAAAAAACGAACGATCGGCATCAACGCAGCCGCGATAATCCATCCGACAATGAACGGAATAAGGGCATCGCGAATACGATAAGCGAGCAATGCAATCGCCGTCACCAACAGGGAGGTGAAGAAGATGCGACAGATGCGATCGAAGGTAAATTCTTTTTCAAAAAATGAATTCATGATAAACTTTCTCAAATGTTTAGATTGTATAACAAATCAAAGAGTAAATAAGATTATAAAGGTATAAAAAAACTCATCCGAAATAGATTTTCCTATTTGGGATGAGTTTTCGTGTGGGAATATTTTATTGATTTTCCGCTGTATAGCAAGTCTGCGGATTTGTTTTTGGGCAGAAGGTATCTGTTATCGGAAATCAGCAACGGCGATATGAGAGAAACCAAATCGATCGGAAATAAAGAGCTTCCGGCCATATGCTCTGATTTCGGAATAATCCCGATCCTCTAATTTCGGAAAAAGCAATGAACCAACGGCATCATCAAATTCCGGCTCAGGTATCAAGCGGCTGACTTTGGAATCAGTGACCAGAATCCTGATCATTGGCCCGAAGGTAGCAAGCCCGGCAGAGTGGCTGGTATTCGTTTTTTTCGCCCAACATAACCTGTTTTTCGTTGGAAACGAGACGATGAGAGTAATTAGCCAGATTTCCGCAATGTACGCAGATGGCATGGACTTTGGAAACTTCGTCGGCAATGGCGCAAAGAGCCGGCATCGGACCGAACGGATTACCTTTAAAATCCATATCAAGTCCGGCTACAATAACGCGCGTGCCATTATTGGCTAATTGGTTGCATATATCTACAATTCCGGCGTCGAAGAACTGGGCTTCGTCTATTCCGATCACATCAACATTTTCAGAAAGAAGCAATATGCTAGCCGAGTTTTCTACCGGAGTAGAGTGGATCGAATTGCTATCGTGAGAAACCACTTCGGTATCGGAATATCGGACATCTACAGCGGGTTTGAAGATTTCGACATTCTGCCGGGCAATCTTAGCACGCTTTAAGCGTCGAATCAATTCTTCGGTTTTGCCGGAAAACATAGATCCGCAGATCACCTCTATGCTCCCGCGACGATGTGTTTCACGGAATTTATTTTCTGAAAACATTCTGTATGGTTTTATATTGTTAAGCGAACCCATAAGGCCTTTCGGCAAAAGTACTAATTTTGCTTTTGCGGTTAAACAAAACACAGCCTCCCGATATGAAAAAAAAACGATTCATCCTTTTTGTCTTCTCAATCCTAAGTTTTTACGTGAATGTTAACGGGCAATCGTCGGCGCTTGCAAAAATGCAATCCGCGCCTTGTCTGAAGCACGCATTGACCGGAGTTTCGATCGTGGATCTGAAAACCGGAAAAAGCGTGGTGTCGGAACACGCTGATATCGTCATGGCTCCGGCGTCTGTTTTGAAAACCGTAACAACGGCTACGGCATTGAAGCTGTATCCGTCGGATCATCGTTTTAAAACCCACGTAAGTTATACGGGAAGCATAACTCCAGAGGGGACATTGACGGGAGATCTGATTCTTCGAGGAGGAGGAGACCCGACACTGGCTTCGGAGTATTCGCTTTTGCCCAAAGGCGCTTTCGCAGAACGAGTAGTCGCATCGTTAAAGAAGGCCGGGATAAAGCGGATTGCCGGCGATATTGTAGGAGATGAGTCGATTTACGGATCGGAAGGCGTATCGCCAGACTGGTTGTGGGAGGATCTGGGGAATTATTTCGCATCGGGGATTTACGGATTGAATTACGGAGACAATACATTTCAGATCGTATTAAATACGTCACAGTCCGGAAAAAAACCAGCGGTGAAGCAGATTCGTCCCGAAATTCCGAACCTAACCATTCAAAACCAGTTATTACCCAAGTCGATGAGTTTCGACAGTTGCTATATCTATGGAGCTCCTTATTCGAACGAACGGTATCTCTACGGGGCAGTGCCCCATACGAAAAGCGAATTCGTAGTGAAAGGTGATGTGCCGGAACCCGCCTTATTCGCGGCACAACAGGTGAAGAACGCGATCGAAGCTAGCGCTATTGCTGTAGACGGAAAAGCGTATTCGTACCGACAAGCCAATCAACCAAAGCGGGCGGCGATGAAAAGCGGAAAGGAGTTGCTGGTTTATCAATCCGATCCGTTGTCGCAGATCGTGAAAGTGGTCAATTACCGGAGTAACAACCTGTATGCAGAAGCCTTGTTGAGACTTATCGCTCAAAAGAACGGCGGGAACACTTCGGCAGAAGGTGTAGAGGCGGTAAAGCGATATTGGAAAACGCATCTGAAAAACCCGGACGCTCTACTGATGTATGACGGAAGCGGCCTTTCACCCAAAAATAAAGTATCGCCAGCTTTTTTTTCGGAGATGTTGGAGCAGATGAAAGATGACAACGTGTTTCGAGAAAGTCTGCCGAAAGCAGGTGTAGAGGGAACCGTCGCATCGTTTCTGAAACAGACACCCTATGCCGGAAAAGCCAGATTGAAAAGCGGGAGCATCAGCCAAGTGATCGCCTACGCGGGTTATTTACAAGGCGCCAAGAGCGAATACGCGGTAGTGGTGATGGTAAACGGACACGGATGTAAGGCATCGCAAGTGCGCAAAGCATTGGAAAAATACCTGCTTGAGCTCGATCTTTAAACCGAAACGGGACAAAATTGAACAGAACTCAGGCGGGAAATGGGATGTAATGTGCTTGTTTTAAAGGAGAAAAGATTTATAATGCATTGATAAATAGTTGATTTGAACCGAAAGAGATACAAAGTGTTTCTTTTATCGTTAAATTTGTTTTGAATTCTATCTGATAACAGCTGTATGAATCGCAAAGAGAAAATAGACATATTAAACCTTGAAGTGAAAGAAATTTCCGATCTGTTGAGCGGTATGAGTGAGCTTAGCGATGCGGATCGTATTCCTAAAGTGATCGTGGAGATGGCGCACGCCAAAGCTATACGCGTATTAACAGGAATCACCGAGTTGAAGAGCCGAATGGAGAGCGGTTCGGCGCAAGTTTCCGAAACCTTATCGGGACGAAGCGAATCCGTATCACATCCATCCTCGACCCCAGCATCTTCAGAACCTTCCGCAAGTCCGACGGAAGAATCCGTAAAAAGAGGCAACGAACAGCCATCCACTCATCGCGGCGGAGGAACAACCACTCCAACTACGCATTCGGAACCGAATAGTAAACCTCATGTGATCTTTGTTTCGAAACGACAGCTTGAAGAGCAGGCAACGGAGAACCGGACGATTGAAAACGTGACCGTAGAAACGGTTGAAACGCCTGTATGTCACGAAGCCGTTTTGACTGAATCTATAGAAGAAAAGAGGGTAGTCGTAGAAACAGAAACAGAAACGATCTGTCCGACAGCCGAAGAGAATATCGTCGAAACCGTACCGGCAGAACCGAAAGAGGAGGAGCCGATCACAGAAACCGTAGCCGGATCTGTCGTTGCAGAACCAGTAGCATCAGAAGAGGAATCGGAAACGAAAGAAATTTCGGTTGAAAACGAAGAGGTGGTTTCGAAAGAAACTACTCCGACGCAAGCCCCTACGCAAGAGAAACCATTGCCAAGAATCGCCTCCATCTTCGATAAAGTATTTCAGAAGCACCCTGAAACGGCAACCCGTTCGGTGAAGCATGAAACCGATATCCGGAAGCTGCTTACCCTGAACGATCGCTTTCTGTTTCAACGAGAACTTTTTAAAGGCGATATCGGTATGCTAAACTTCGTACTCGACGAACTGAATAAACTTCCGAATTATGACGACGCAACGAAGTTTCTGAAGGAACGTTTCGATTTCGACCCGGAAGCGACCGGTGTGGCGGAGTTTACGGCACTTATTGAAAAATATTATCAATCGAAATAACGAACAAATCCGGTCGATGTAAACCACTCCTTCCGAAACAGAATCGTTTTTGAACGATCTGAAAGATGGAGATGTTTCAAAACAAGCGGTCGGGATAATCCCCAAAAACAATAAAAAAACAATCTATGGCAAAATTATTTGTCGTTCCGACGCCGGTCGGCAATCTGGAGGATATGACATTTCGCGCCATACGCGTATTGAAAGAAGCAGATCTGATTCTGGCAGAAGATACCCGTACGAGCAGTGTGCTGATGAAGCATTTCGAAATTCAGACACACATGCAGTCGCATCATAAGTTCAATGAGCATAAAATGGTCGAAGCGATCGTGCAGCGTATCAAAGGTGGACAAACAGTCGCTTTGGTTTCGGACGCGGGAACGCCGGCTATCTCGGATCCCGGATTTCTGGTGGTAAGAGAGTGTATCAAAGCGGGAATCGAGGTAGAGTGTCTGCCCGGAGCAACGGCATTCGTACCCGCCTTGGTTTCATCGGGACTGCCAAACGAAAAATTCTGTTTTGAGGGCTTTTTGCCTCAGAAAAAAGGACGTGAGACCCGAATGAAAGAACTTGCGTTGGAAAGCAGAACCATGATCTTTTATGAATCGCCTTTCCGGTTGGTGAAGACACTGACACAGCTTAGTGAGTTTTTCGGAAAGGACCGTCCCGCAGCATTAGCACGAGAGATCTCGAAACTGTATGCCGAAACGGTAAGGGGAACCCTAGAGGAACTGATCGCCCGGTTTACGGCAAAAGAACCGAAAGGGGAGATTGTTGTTATAGTGGGTGGCGCTCCCGAACCGGAGAAAAAGAAAAGTAAGAATAAGTATAAGGATAAAGAGGAATGTGCGGAAGAGGATTGAACGGAATCTGATGAAACACTAGATCGGAAGAGCACACGTCTGAACTCCAGTCACTCCGGAGAATCTCG
>CAMTOW010000153.1 GCA_947074245.1 uncultured Bacteroidales bacterium
AATAAACTTTTTGCATTCATAATCGTGATTATTAGTTTGGTTTTGTTTTTATATTCTTAAAATTGATATTGATCATTTACATTCTGAAACGTACTCCGGCAATCAGGCTGGAGCCATGATAATCCTCGCGGATCAGCGTTTTTCCGCTTTTCAGATTCTGTTTGTCGAAATTGGCGTTGTATTCGTTTACAGTCTTGATGAATCGTCTGACAGGCGTATTCAACAGGTTATTCCCCTTCATGAAGAACGATACTCCCGATTTGAATTTCTTTTCGACCGATGCATCCAACGAGAAGGAACCCTCTTCCCAATAGTCAGAATCAAGATAGTGAGACGCAATTACGATCTTCTCACCCGAATAGGTCACCGCCACCTGGGCGTCCCAATTGTATCGCGTATTCTTATAAAGCAGCGAAAGGTTGGCGATGTGAGGAGTCTGATTTACCAATGGGCGGGTCTGATCGACGCTGCGTCGTTCGAGTTTTCCGTCTTCGGTACGTCCATACGAGGTCTTCGGAGTCGTGATGGCCGAATGCGTATAGGTATAATTGGCTTTCACGCCGAAATTGCGGAAGTATTTGATCGCATCGATTTCGAAACCGAAATTGGTAGCGTTCCCCAGGTTCGCCGGTCCGTATCCGAATTGTCGGTTATTGACCGTATAGTAAGCATACTCGATCGGGTTGTTGATTTTCTTGTAGAAGAAACCCGCCATGAACTGTTCGGTCGATGTCGGGAAGTATTCCCATCTCAAATCGATATTGTCGATCTGCGCACGTTTCAAATCTTTATTTCCGAATTCCATATATTCTTCGTTGATGATCGAGTAAGGAACGATCTCAAAGAATCCCGGACGATTGACGGATTTGAAATAAGAAGCACGGATGTTCATATTCTCCTGAGGCATGAATTTGACATGAACCGAAGGAAGAAAATCCCAATAGTTCTGCTCTCCGTAAGGATCATCTCCGGCAGCAGGATAAGCCATCGTATAAGATTGCAGGGTATGCTCGGCACGAACACCGGCAATGAAATGCCATTTTTTCAGCTCATAAGTCCCCATCAGGTAAGCGGATCCAATGTTTTCGCCCGCCTCGTAGTTGAGCGGACCGACACTACCTTTGGGCGTACTTACTTTCCACCCGATTTCGTTGAGCGTATGGAAGTCCTGTCCATAGACCGGTCTGGAAGAACCGGCCGGAGTGAACGTATAAGACACGAAGTTGTTGGTACGTTTTTTATTTCGATACATCCCTCCCGTTTTCAGATTCAGATCGCCATTTCCGGCTTTTCTGTCATATTTCAGGTTGAGATAAGCGGCCAGGTCGCGATCGTCATTGTCTTCCCAACGTCGTTCGGCATTGCTTGCCGTAATGTGATCGGAGTAATCCACACGATTGTTTTCCAACGTGATAGCCGTATTATCCGGACGATTGTTGTGCGCTACGGAATAAACAGCCGACCAATCCGCTTTCAGATTTGCGGGAAGTGTGTGCTCTCCGTGTAAAGTAGACGCGAAGATTCCCTGATCGGTCAGCCGGGCACGTGTTTCAAGATTATCAAGTTGATTGCCCGTTTCGGGCGAATAGTTAAGAGACAGGTTGGTCGAAGTGGTTTCACGCACCTGCGTGTTTCGGCTGCCGATATAGGCATTGTACCACTCAAGTTTATGATCTTCATGCAAGCGGTAGTCTAATTTGGCATGTACTCCGTATTGCATCTGATTTTCGGAATAGGTTCTGTTTTTCATTTGCGAAAGACGAACGGTATTCTCATTCTGATTCATCACATCGGTATAGAAAAGGCTGTTGTTTCCTTTGTATAGATTCTGGAAACTACCCGCTACCACTACGCCGAGACGGTCGGAAAACAGGCGATCGCCAAACATCATACCCGCGACGATGTTGGGAATCGACGTTTTCACTTTAAAAGTCGATGTTCCGTCTTTGAAATCGGATACGGACGCATTGTAGTCGGTACCGTATTTCGAACGAGGAGAATCCCAGGTGACATTGCGAAAATCGAATTGTTGAAAATCGCGATTGAAATAAAGTGCATTGTAACCGGCAGAAACATTTACCTGGAAGGTGCGTTTCGAGGGAGCGTCTTTCATGACCATATTAATAGCTCCACCCGTAGCGTCGCCTTCCATATCCGCAGTAAGCGATTTTGTAACTTCCAAACGATCCAGCAATTCACTTGGGAATATATCTAAAGGCACATATCTGTTTTTATTATCCGGGCTTGGGATCTTCACTCCACCCACAAGCGTATAATTGTAGCGTTTATCCATTCCGCGAAGTACGGCATATTGACCGCCTCCCGAACCGCCACGTTCCATCGTCACACCCGAAACACGTTGCAAAACGTTCGCCACATTCAAATCGGGCGAAGTCTCGATGCTTCTGGCACTGACTACGTTGATTACGTTAAGCGCTTTTTTCTCCATAAAGCGCGCTCCGTTGTCGGTATTTTTACTAACTCCGGCTGTCACCGTCACTGTTTTCAGTTCGACAGCGTCCTGACTCAACAAAACCTCAAACGGCTTGCCATCGGGGATGATCTCTATTTCCGCAATCTGATAGCCGATATAACTACATTGCAAAACAACTCGTTGCCCTTTTGGTAAATCTTTCAGCAAAAAAGATCCGTCAAGACCTGTTACAGCTCCATAGCCGTTCACTCCTTTGATCTGAATGGTCGCTCCGATCAATTCCTCTTTGGTCTGACTGTCTTTGATAATCCCTTTTAACGTATCCTGAGCATACATTTGATAAGTAAATAATGATGCTGCTAAAAACGGAAGGTACTTTTTCATAAAATCCGGTTCAAAATTTTCAGGTTTTATCCTGATTGGTTTCAATGATGAATAATTGCACTTTTTATTTCACTGGCAAAAGTACAGGCGAGGTATTTCAAACCGGTTTCTTATGAATGAACATCGCGTTTCATTCTTATTACTTTCGTGTTACAAACGAACAGTCGATCCGACCTAACGAACAGATTTAAAACGTATATTCATTTAATTTAAAATAGGAAAGCATTTAACAGTCGTTTTGCGATAAAATTTATCAATAAAGCCTTATTTTTGGCGTCAATTATCGTTTCTAATCAAACATATTATAATGAAGAAGTTATCACTATTGCTTATTTTAACGTTGGCCTTTTTCAATTGCACCTACGCACAATGGTCAACCGGTATCAAGGGTGGATTGAACTTATCCACGATTCATACATCCAACGACCTTGTTTCGGGCTATCTACCCGGCTTCAATGCCGGGATCTACTACAATTACGAAATCAATGACATTTTCGAATTCCAACCAGAGCTTCTTTACTCCCGTCAAGGATATAAATGGGATATGATCATTTGTAATTCGGCAGGACAATTCGTAGAGAAAAACGAAGTAAAATATCGTACGCATAACTTGAACGTACCTTTGTTGATGCGTGTAAACGTATTCAAGATCCTCAGCATCGACGCAGGTCCTCAGTTCGGATTCAACTTGGGTAAACATGCTACAGGCGAACCTGCATGGGGAGTGCCGAAGAGCAAACGTTTCGATTTCGGCATTGTAATGGGTGCGGGAGTCAGATTATCAGACCGAGTGCGTGTCACCGGATATTATTGTCTCGGACTAAGCCAGACTCTGAAAGATAAATTATTGGATATCGAGAATAAAAAACGTTCCGAATCACGCGTTATCCAGTTCTCTGTAAGCTATCGCTTATTCTGATCTGTCGAAAGCCGTACGGATTAATATCTCTGAAAAATGAAGAATACGTTTGTCTTGTTCGGGATTCTATTCCTGATTCTGAACACTTCCTGTTCGATTATCGACATGAAGGGATTTTCGAGCGGCTATAAAAATCTGAGTGAAGGGGAGCGATCGGCAGTGATCGATAAAACCGGACAACCCTTGTCGACTCTATCCAATGACGGAAATGTCTATTTAGTCACCGCTTCTGATCTTCTTCATGAAATGAAGCGCCACAAAAAGACACTCCTTTATATCTGGAGTCCCGAATGCAAGTCTCCCGGCGACAACCTGCTCCTCAAGATGGAAAGCTATTGCCGATCGAATGACATCACGCTCGTCATTATTCAAGAATATTTCAGTTTCAAAAGTATTCCGGATCAGAATCAGCTGTCGGCACCGATTTACGGTATCAATACGCAGTATTACAAATCCGATCAGTGCAGCCGCTATACCAATCGCTTTATTCTCGAGCTGACAGGCAAAGAGGAAAAAGAGATCAGTTACTCCCGCTACTTCTTATTTGAAGAGGACAAACTGAGACAAACCGGAAACACTTATATCTTATAAATCGAAGTCGAACCGACTTGTGAGAGCATTAAAAAAGTCATTTCCAGATCCTGAACGGGATCTTCGGAAATGACTTTTTTATTATTTGACGAATCGAATTCATAGTCGATTCGATTACCCTTTAAAAACAGGATCCGGAGCACCACCTCCGGATCCATATAAATCACTACTAATCATAAGCAACATTTTTCACAAAAGGTTGATTAATCTATTTTTATCAGTATGGACTGATTATTCGATATTCAATCGGACAAAATAGAGGTCGAAACCATCTTCGCCCGGCAAATTATGATCCCATTTTCCTTCTTCAAATAAAATTCCGATCGAGCCATCAGGCAAGATCGCGATTGAAGAATAGGCTGAAACCGTATCACAAAGTTGGATCTGTTTTTTCCAGGATTTCCCTTCATCCTCGCTGGAGAACAATGACACGTTCCGGCGAACAGCAGGGTCGGCAGGAATCGTATGAAGCAAAAGAGATTTCTTATCCGGACGGTCATAGCGAATCATATCGCCGTTGCAAGCCGGTTCAGGCAGGTCTTCGCAAAGAAACTCTTCTCCCCATGACTTTCCACCATCGTTTGACAGGCTGAATTTACGGAGTCCCCGGTTTCGGACACTCATCAAAACAGAACCGTCTTTCAATTCGACCACTTTAGCCTCGTCTCCCCGATTGGCCGGTTGAGACACTTGCCAGGTATTACCGCCATCGTCGGAATAACAAGCGTAGTTCGTCAACGGACCACCCCATTCGGGTGTTTCGCGAGCCGCAACCACAAACATCAGTCGCCCGTCGTTCAGTTGCAACGCGTTTCCCGACGCAGCGAATGCGCCATACCATTTATAAGGAGAATAGATCTGTTGGGTAATATTTCGTGGAGAAGACCAAGAGAGTCCGTTATCCGAACTTTCCGAAATATAAAAGCTCATCGGATTGGCATGAGTAGAATGCCACAACCCATTATCGCCCGCATAAATGCAAATCAGCTTTCCGGTATTGCGATCCAACACGATTGCCGGATCTCCGTAGGTTTTACCCTCAGCAGCGTTACCTTCAGCAATCATAATTGATTCCGACCAGGTTTTTCCCTGATCATGGCTTCGTTTGGCCACAACACTGATGATATTCGGCAAATCGCCTATCTCATCGCCGCGTTTATCCGCAATTGCTATTAATGTGCCATCGGCAGCATTTATCAAAGCCGGAATACGGTAAAGCTTGGAACCTTCCGAATTCATTCCGTAAACCAATATCTTTTCCAATTCATTTATTTTCCCATATCCTTCGCAGCAAAAGGAGAATATGAGCATTATAAAAAATAATATCCCCGCTCGTTTCATCTCTATTCAGTCGTAATTTGAAAATATGTCCGAATCTATTAAATATTTTTCTTATTAACACCAAGCATGATGCTTAATATTAATTATTGTATGTTTACTAATCATTCAATTATACAAAATGTTATTCTATTCAGAAGTAAC
>CAMTOW010000154.1 GCA_947074245.1 uncultured Bacteroidales bacterium
TTTTTGAAGTAACCCCCGTCCTATAACCACGCATTACGTCCGTCATTAATCACCCTGTAATTGATAGCGATGTACCAACCACCCCTACGAACACCAAAGATGCGATAATACCACATGTGCCTTTCAATCCGTTCGCAACCATAATCACTGAGGCCAGGATCAGCGTCATCAACGTCATTCCCGATACGGGGTTAGATCCGACGATCGCAATAGCCGTAGCCGCTACAGTCGTAAACAAGAAGGCAATCACCGTTACAACGATCCAAGCGATAAGAGCTTGCCAAAGATTGCCGATCACACCGATCCAGAAGAATAGAAGGATAACGATCAACGTGATCAGCGAACCGATCGCGATGAAGCGCATGCTCAAATCTTTTTCGGTACGTTTCGTTTCCTGAAGCTGTGAGGCATCTTTCACCTTGAATTCACGAGCGGCCAAAGAACCTGCGCTTTTGATAATCGTGCGTGAATTCCAAATACCGATAAGGCCCGCCATCGCAATAGCCCCGATACCGATTTGGCGACCATAGGTGCGGAAAATCTCTTCAGCACTCATGCTACCTACCGTAGCGGTAATATTCGGATTGCCGAACGCGAGAACCTGATCATAGAACAGAACATTCATAATCGGATCGACTACCCACCAAATGAATAATGAACCAAAGCAAATGATCGCACAGTATTTCAGACCGACGATGTATCCAAGTCCGACTACGGCCGCACCCATATTGATGCTGAACATCGCTTTCGCTTTTTCGGCAATCGTCTGTCCGATACCGATCGCTCGTGAAGAGAATGTTTCGTTCCACCAACCGAACGTAGCAATGATAAAATCGTATAGACCTCCGATGACACCTGCCAATACAAGGGGTTTCGCCTGGTTGCTTCCCTGCTCACCAGTAACGAGAACCTGTGCTGTAGCAGTCGCTTCTGGGAACGGGTATTTACCATGCATTTCGGATACGAAATATTTACGGAAAGGGATCAAGAACAGAATCCCTAAAATACCCCCCAATAGCGAGCTTAAGAAGATATTCATGAAATTAACCGTCAATTCCGGATACTTCGCCTGAAGAATGTATAGCGCCGGCAATGTGAAAATAGCACCTGCTACAATAACACCCGAACAAGCGCCAATAGACTGTATGATGACATTTTCACCCAACGCATGTGTGCGTTTAGCAGCACCGGACAATCCAACGGCTATGATCGCGATTGGAATAGCAGCTTCGAAAACCTGACCTACCTTTAATCCGAGATAGGCTGCAGCCGCAGAGAAGAGAATCGCCATAATGATTCCCCAAGATACAGACCAGAAGTTTACGCCATGAAATTTTTGTGATGCAGGAATAATCGGGTCATATTTTTCACCCGCTTCAAGGGGACGGAATGCATTTTCCGGCAGTCCACCCGGTTTTTTAAGTTCTTCGTTCATTTTTAGTTATGTTTTATATGTGTTGACACAATATGATGGATATATCCTTCTTGTGGAAACGTGATGGTTATTAGATTCATTTATAATTGTTTATAGTCTTAAATAAAACCGAAGGGAATAAACCAAAGAATCTGAGATTTGTTTTACTTTTAGGCTTTATAAAGCTAATGAGTGTAAAAATATGGAAAAAAGAGGGATTTCTCAAAATATCAATCAAGGAATGAAAGAGATATTTAAATTCTTAGCCGGATTAGCCCGTAACAATAACCGAGAATGGTTTCAAAGCCATAAAGAACAATATGATACTTTGCGAAAAGTATTTGAGTTTATGGTGCAGGAGCTGATCGAAGAGATATCAACGTTTGATTCCAGTGTGAGCGGATTGCAAGCCAAAGCCTGTATATTCCGGATTTATCGTGACACTCGTTTTTCGCACGATAAGACACCGTATAAGACTCATTTCGGGGCTTGGATCGCACGTGGCGGCAGGAAAAGCGAATATCCAGGATATTATTTGCATTTTGAGCCAGGGCATTGCATTTTCGCTGCCGGAATCTGGCATCCTGATCCGAATCTGTTGAAGATGGTGAGACGGGAGATCTATGAGAATATCGAAGAGTTCAAAGAGATCCTTTCCGCTCCGGAGTTCCTTGATATCTATGAAACCGTGCAAGGCAGTTCGTTGCGGACGATACCTCGCGGATATCCGAAGGATTTCGAAGACGGGCATCTTCTGATGTTAAAAGATTATTTTGCCGAAAAAGGTGTGCCAGATAGTTTCTTTGATGAAAACTGGGTGCATCAGGCCGGCAAGATCCTGCAGGTAGCTCATCCGCTTAATGTGTTCTTAGGCCATGTCGTAGATGAGTATGAAAATAAATAAATAGAAGAGGCGATTTTCAAAACCCGAATGAGTTAGAAAATCGCCTCTTTTTATTTTACTGTATAAATCGCTTCATGAGCCATCCCATCAGAACTTATATCCGAGAGAAAGCACAAAGTTGTACGATTCGGTATGTAATCTCGTTTTCTCGGATTGAATATCCGTATTTTGGATAGTAGGGAAGAAGTATGCATCCTGACGGTTTGTTTTCCATACGAAAGCCAAGTCGCAGAATACATTTCCAGAACGATACCCCAAGCCTCCAGTATAATACTGAGAACCACGATCGATAACATAATTCGGCATCGTACCCGCAGCATAAACCTGACGTTCGTTATTCAATAAAGATTCGCCATAGGCCGTTAACTGATTCGCATATCCAAGACGCAGACTGGTTACCTGCGACAAGCGAATTTCCGCTCCCACTTTGAAGGTATTCATCGTTTTCAGATAGTTGGATATATCGGCGTTCTGACCTTTGAAGTCGATGTTATAACTATCTCTATCGCTGAGGTGAATCGTCGAATAGTCCATCATATCGTATTCGAAACTGATCAGACCATATTTTCCGATAATGTAGGCCGCGCTGAACTGGAATTGCCAAGGAGTACGCATCCGGTATTCGAAATCGCTTTCGGGCGTATCGACACCTTTCCAAGGAGTACCATCCGGCTGGTTGAATCCGTCCATCGCAGCAACATAACGGTCTGTCATGCTGTACCAAGTCGGTGTATGTACGGCAAACCCGATTCGAAGCTCATTGACCGGACGGAAGATCAAACCTGCTTTTACGTTTACTCCGGTTCCGCTGGTTTTTAGGAAGTTGTACATGCGGTAATTCATCGTTCCGTTTTGAGCGGAAGGATCGTTCCCTTCCCAATAAAACTCATCGTAGGTCGTATTGGTTTCGTAATTCATATCCATAACACCGATACCTAATCCCCAATAGATCATATTGGATACATTTCCTCCGAAATTGAATGTGTATTCGTCAATTCGCTGTTTTTCACGAACTTCCAAATCGCCACCTACCGCATATCCCGGATAAAGGCTTGTATAGGTCTTGTTATTCTTGTCGTAGCTGATCACACCGGTGTTGTATCCCATGATCGTCAGCCAAGGCGCCGTCGTATTGAAATAAGGAGATATAGAAGAGTTGTTGTCGATGATCAGACTTGACGCGGCGCCACCCCAATCGTTGGAACGCAATGCGATATAATCACTCAAAGAACTTTTCATATAATCCTGAGTGGCTACATATTTGCGTTTTTCTCCACCTTGGCGGTTGAACGCAAAGCCGACATTGAAGTTGATGAGACCGCTACGTTTTCCTGTATTGAACGTACCGACATAGCCAAGGTTGTTGGCATTGATATTGAATTTACTATGGCTTAGTTGCGGACCGGTTGCTGAAGCGCGCGAGGACATAGAAGATTTCGCATCGACGCCACCCAGGCTCATTGTCGCAACGACTTCTGAACTACGGTATACTCCAATTCCGGCCGGATTGTGAGAAAGAGTCGTGATGTCGCCTCCCAGAGCACCAAACGCGCCGGCCATACCCATGTAGCGGGCAGACCCTACGATATCAGTCTTCGTATAACGGTAAGCATCGGTTAATTCCTGCGCGGATACCATTCCGGCAGATGCAGCCAAAAGTGCAAGGCTCAAGTAATAAGATCTTTTCATATTGTTTTTCTTATTGAATTGTCGGTCTGTTTAATATAAATGCAAACAGTCATCTGTGTTTCAGAAATTAGAACCCCAACACGCTGTTGAAAGTTCAAAAAAGCTGAAATACAGATGACTGAAAAAAAGTTTTATCATCGGCGTCCGCCACCGCGACTGCTTCCACCACCGCTGCTGCCGGATGATGAACGGCTGCCTCCCGAGCTAGTTCCGTATGACGGGCGGCTTGAGCTGCCGGAACCGGAACTATTGTATGAAGGACGGCTTGAACTACCCGAACTGTTCGAGTTGCTCGAAGGACGTACGCTTGAGTTGCTATCGTCTGTATCACGCGAAGGGCGTGAAGATGAACCGGAAGAAGGTCGGGAAGTCGATCCTGACGGGCGAGTACCTGATCCGGAAGACGGACGGCTCACATTGCCCGAAGATGGACGACTTACGGATCCGTTCGTATTCGATCCTGAATTTTCAACAGGGCGAGTGACAGATCCCACCGTAGGGCGTGTCGAAGAGTTGCTTCCGGGGCGACTTCCATTAGCCGTACCGTATACAGGACGACCATTGCTATCGGTCGGACGATTCGTATTCGAATTCGGGCGATTGGTATTTCCTGATACCGGGCGAGTAGATGGCCGAGAGTTTACGCTCGCATCACCTCTGTTGGGACGGTTTGGATTAATCGGACGAGATCCGGATATATTGGAGTTATGTCCGTAGTTCGGGCGATAATGATTGGATCCAGAGCCATAATGCGGATGATGATGATGCCCGTAGTGCGGACCACAGCCCCATGAAGGACCCCAACCCCAATTCGGACCGTATCCATACGATGGCCCCCATCCGTAAGACGGATATCCCCACCATGAATTTCCCCATGAATTCCAACCGAAACCAAATCCCCAGTTACCCCATCTCCAAGAAAGGGATGAATAGGAATAAGGAGCCCACATGTAATTCCAAGACCATGGATTAGTCCAGGTAGGAGTAACCCAGGCGTAACTTCCGTCAACATATACATTCCAATCGTATGAATTCAGGAAGTAGATGTCATTGTAGTACGGATCGCTGATATGAATCGTGAATTTCGGATTGTGAAATTTACGAATTCGTTCGGCATACACATAATCATTTTGCGTACCGTTGAATCCGTTCAGATAATATCCGGATTCGGGATTGGTATAAATATTGATTTCCTGAGCCGGTTCTATATATTCGTCGTAATTAACGGTTTCGGGATATTCCGGCGTGTATCGGCGATTGTATTCGTCTACATCACGACCGGCTGTCTGATTACTGATCGTATGAACCCGATTGGTCGATTGAGAAGCCGGAATGTACATTTCCAGATCCTGATTCTGACGAATCGTCGATTGCTGACGTTGCTGCTGCTGTTGTTGAGAGGCGGCTTTCTTTTGTTCTACAATCGTATTTTTTTTGTCCGGCTGATAATAGATATCATCTTCCGGAACATATTTGGACGATTGACCGAAAGCAAACGTAGTAACAGCAAATGCCGATAATACAGAAGTGAATAATTTTGTTTTCATAATTGTCCCTCCTATCATTTTTCCTCTTTTTGTTTATTTGTTACCTTTGTATTGGTTTAGACCAAAGAATCAGTCGAAGGTTTAACCCAATAGTCCGGCTACATACAAATATAACATTTAACCAGACTATTCTATTAATACTAAAACTTATTTAACAAAATAGAATGAATTATATTGAGGTAGTTTAGATCTGAAGAGCACACGTCTGAACTCCAGTCACTCCGGAGAATCTCGTCTGCCGTCTTCT
>CAMTOW010000155.1 GCA_947074245.1 uncultured Bacteroidales bacterium
CGAGATTCTCCGGAGTGACTGGAGTTCAGACGTGTGCTCTTCCGATCTACCTCAATCTGTTAGGAACAAGAGAGAGGTCTGTATATGGTGATATTCCCTTTGAAGAATATTTCAATCAATTGCAACGCCGTTATCCATCTATCAACATCGTTTATTTTCAGTCAAATATCGAAGGCGTCCTCATTGATAAGATTCACGAGTATGGTTTTTCATACGACGGTATTATCTTGAATGCGGGGGCGTACACCCATACTTCGATAGCAATTGCCGATGCGATTCGGGCAGTTTCCGCTCCGGTCGTAGAAGTTCATATTTCCAATGTCCATGCACGCGAGTCTTTTCGCCATCAGTCGATGATCGCATCAGCGTGCCGAGGCGTGATTGCCGGTTTCGGCCTGGATTCTTATCGTCTTGCGATAGAGTCTTTTACAGGGTCTCTTTAAACCGAATCGGTAATCGGATGTTATATTTATAAGAATCAACAGATATTTTATTATTAGATTGTATGTCAAAGCACACTAAAATTGTAGCGACAGTTTCGGATTTGCGCTGTGAAGTTGAATTTATCCGCGCATTATTTGAAAATGGAATGAACGTAGTTCGTATGAACTCCGCGCATCTGAACGAAGAAGGTTTCAACAAGATCATCAACAACGTTCGTGCAGTATCGAATAAAATTCCGATTTTGATGGATACGAAAGGTCCAGAGTTGAGAACGACAGCTATCGAAAACGAAGGCCGTATCGACTTCATTACCGGAGATGTTGTGAAATTCGTCGGAAATCCTGACGTATTGACTACCAAAGATCAGATCGCCATCAACTATACGAGCTTCGTAAAAGATCTTTCTGTTGGCGGCCATATCTTGATCGACGACGGAGAACTTGAATTCCGTGTTACGGAAAAAAACGACGATTATCTGGTTGCCGTAGCAGAAAACAACGGAGAGCTTGGCGCACGTAAAAGCGTGAACGTACCGGGTGTACGCATCAGCCTTCCTTCCCTGACCGAAAAGGATAAACGCAATATCCTTCACGGTATCAAAATGAATATTGACTTTATCGCTCACTCATTCGTTCGTACGAAACAGGATATCTTGGACATTCAGGAGATTCTTGATGCGCACAACAGTTCGATCAAAATCATTGCGAAGATCGAAAACCAAGAGGGTGTTGATAACATAGATGAGATCCTAGAGGTAGCATACGGTGTAATGGTTGCACGTGGTGACTTGGGTATCGAAGTTCCGCAGGAAAAAATTCCGGGAATTCAGCGTATCCTGATCAAAAAATGTGTTCAGGCTAAGAAACCGGTAATCGTGGCGACACAGATGCTTCACTCGATGATTAAAAATCCGCGTCCGACTCGCGCCGAAGTTACGGATATCGCGAATGCGATCTATTACCGTACCGATGCGTTGATGTTGAGCGGGGAGACTGCTTACGGTAAATATCCGGTCGAAGCGGTTGCTACGATGGCTAAAGTTGCCGAAGAAGCTGAAAAAACGAAACTGTCTGAAAACGATATCCGCGTGCCGATGAGCCACGAAGAGATCGACGTGACGGCTTTCCTTTCAAAACAGGCTGTAAAAGCAGAAGCGAAACTTGGTTTGGCAGCGGTTGTTACCGATAGCTATACAGGTCGTACGGCTCGTAATATCGCGGCTTATCGTGGTAAAACGCCTACGTTCGCTTTGTGTTACAACGAAAAAGTAATGCGCGAATTGGCTCTTTCTTACGGAGTGTTCCCGCTTTATCAGGAAGAAAAGAAAACGACTCGCGAATATCTGTTCGTAGGTCTGAATCGTCTGATCCAGAAAGGTCTTCTGAAAGAATCAGATATGATCGCTTATCTTGGTGGTAGCTACGGTGAAGGTGGTGGAACTACTTTCCTTGAAATCAACAAAGTAAGCAAAGTGTTTTCAGAGTACGATAAATACGAATTGCCGAATCTCGAAACAGAAATGTAATGAATGACGAGCTTTTGGAGCAGTACATTCTGAATCATATCGATGACGAAGGCGATTATCTCCGGCAGGTAAACCGGCAAACCCACGTACGAATGCTTAAGCCTCGTATGTGTTCGGGTCATCTTCAGGGCCGCATCTTAAAGATGCTGTGTCAGTTGGTTCAACCGCGCTATATTCTTGAGTTGGGAACCTTTAGTGGTTATTCCGCGCTCTGTATGGCCGAATCATTGGCGAATGATCCTCTTGCCGAATTGCATACTATCGATATCGACGACGAATTGGAAGAATTCACTTCCGGAATCTTCGAAAACTCCGAATATGCCGATAAGATTCATTTCCACATCGGCGATGCGATGGATATCATCCCGACTATCGACCGGATGTTTGATGTCGTTTTTATCGACGCCAACAAGCGGATCTACAGCGAATATTATGATTTGATATTCGATAAGGTTCGGAGCGGAGGTCTTATCATTGCCGACAATACCCTCTGGGATGGTAAAGTCGTACAGGATCCCTTGCCGCGCGATGCGCAGTCTCGCGGAATCCTGAGCTTTAACGATAAGATTGCAGCCGACGAGCGAGTAGAGAAGGTGATATTGCCTCTTCGAGACGGAATGACACTTATCCGAAAAAAATAAAACAATATGCGGGTTGTGAATCTGATTCGCAACCCGCTGCTTTTTAATAATGATATATGGAAACAACCAGACAAAGTAAAATCGGACGTCTTCTTCAGAAAGAACTGAGCGAGGAACTCCGTCTTCAGACCAGCAAGACGCATGGTGTCTTGATCTCGGTGAGCGCCGTGCGCGTCAGCCCCGATCTGGGTATCGCCAAAGCATATCTGAGCATTTTTCCTTCCGATAAAGCACAGGAAATCCTTCAGAACTTGCAGAAAAATACTAAAGAGATCCGTTATGCGATCGCTCAGAAAGTGCGATTCCAGCTTCGTAAAATGCCTGAATTGGTGTTTTATCTCGACGATTCACTGGATTATATCGAGAAAATCGATTCTCTGTTAAAATAAAAAGATTAAATTCAGCGTCTTATAGAATCAGCTCTTACGACGCTGTTTTTTTATAATCCAACCTCATTACCGATATTAATCACAGGATATGAACCTCCCTTTCCGTCTGGCCAAACGCTATCTGATCTCAAAGAAATCCCACAATGCCATCAATATTATTTCGATGGTGTCGGTCTGTGGTGTGGCAGTCATTACGATGGCTCTCATCTGCACCCTTTCCGTCTACAACGGTTTTCAAGATCTGATTTCGCGGCTTTACTCTACGCTCGATCCCGAACTCAAGATCGAACTTGTCAAAGGGAAAACCTTTCATACATCCGATTCGTTGATTGCTGCTGTACGCCGTATGCCCGAAGTTGACGTTTTTTCCGAAATTCTCGAAGAAAACGCTTTGGTCAGCTACAACGGACGTCAGCTTCCTGCGACGGTCAAAGGCGTATCTGCCAATTACGAACGCCTTACGGAGATAGACAGCATCATCCACAACGGGCAGTTTCTTCTTACCGACGGAGTGGTCGATTATGCCACGGTCGGTATCGGTCTGGCTTCCCAACTCGGAGTCAACGCCGGCTTCGTAAAACCGATTGATATCTATGTTCCGCAGCGCACCGGTAAGATCAATATGAGCAATCCTTCCGAATCTTTTCTGGAAGGGCAGCTGTTTGTCGGTGGCGTATTTCGCGTCAATCAGGCGCAATATGACGATCAATACATTCTTTCCTCCATCGATTTCGCTCGATCTCTCTTCGGGAGCCCGACGCTTGTTTCCTCCATCGAATTGCGTTTGCGTCCCGGTGTGAACCCATCCTCATTTCAGAAGAAGCGTCGGGCCATGCTCGGAGGTAATTTTAAAGTACTGAACCGGATGGAGCAGCAGGCCGAATCGTTCCGGATTATGCAGATCGAAAAGTGGATGACTTTTTTGATTCTCGTATTTATCCTCATGATCGCTACATTCAATGTGATCGGTTCTCTTTCGATGCTGATCATCGATAAACAGGCCGATATCGAAACGCTGAAAAAACTGGGAGCCGATGATTCATTCATTCGTCGCGTCTTTATGATCGAAGGAATCATGATATCCGGAATCGGAGCCTCAATCGGTATCACTCTCGGTATTCTTCTTTGCTGGCTGCAACAGCACTTCGGAATTCTGCGTTTGGGCGATGCGAGCGGTATGTTTATCATCGATTCCTATCCGGTCAAACTGGTTTGGACCGATATCTTCGGTGTGATCCTGACCGTTTCCGTACTCGGATTCTTCGCGGCCATCTATCCCGTACGAGCTTTAAGCACCCCAAAAGAACGAAAATAATCGATCACCGATCTTTTCGGTATGATCCATAAAATAAGCAGTCCCCGCCATTCGAACTCATCGAATAGCGGGGACTGTTGTCGTTTGAAGAATCGGTTACCGATACGAACGTATCAAATAAACGTATCTCCGTATTTTATCTTCGCATCCGTCACGAACTGGCGAATCCGTTGCTCATCGTCTTTTTTGCAAATCATCAACACGTTATTGTCTTCGGCCACAATATAGTCCTCCAATCCCTGAATTACCACCAAGTGATCGTTCGATAACGATACGATGTTGTTTTTGCTCTCATAGGCCATCGTTTTACATTTCAAGCTCACGTTATTGTCTTCGTCTTTTTCCGACAATTCATAAAGCGAACCCCATGTTCCCAGATCCGACCATCCAAAATTGGATTCCGCTACGAAAACGTTCGTCGCTTTCTCCATCACGCCGAAATCGATCGAAATATTCGGGCAGGCAGGGAATGTATTTTCGATGAACCCTTTTTCATGCTCTGTATTATAGAGCCCGCGCCCACCGTCAAATCGAGTCGCGATCTCGGGCTGATGCTCACGTAGCGCGTCCATGATCGAATTCACATGCCAGATGAATACGCCCGAATTCCACAAAAACTCGCCACTTTGCAGAAATACCTGCGCCAGTTCCTGATTTGGTTTTTCGGTAAAGGTTTTTACCTTTCTATAATCGTCCCGGCTTTCATCATCCATCTGGATGTAACCATACCCCGTCTCCGGGCGATTCGGTTTGATCCCCAAGGTAAGTAATACAGGATGGTTGCGCGTAAATTCCAGTCCGTTTTGAATCGTTGCACGAAAATCCTCTTCATTGATGATCAGATGATCGGAAGGAGATACGACGATATTTGCATCCGGATTCATTTCCTGAATGTGATACGTTGCCCATGCGATGCACGGAGCCGTATTTCTCTTTTGAGGTTCAAGCAGGATCTGATTGGGTTTTAACTGGGGAAGTTGTTCTTTGATAATATCCTCATACATCTCGTTCGTCACCACATAGATATTCTCCGTAGGAATGATCTTGTTGAAACGATCGAAAGTCATCTGCAGTAATGATTTGCCGGTGCCGAAAAAGTCAAGAAACTGTTTAGGTCGGTTCGTTCGGCTGATTGGCCAAAAGCGGCTTCCGATACCACCACTCATTATGATGCAATAGTTGTTGTTCATCTATTAGCTTATTTAAAAAAATATGGAAAACATCCGAAAACCGCATCATGCGGCTCAGATTACCTAACGGTATATTTATGAATATATTATGTAGAGCGAATGTATGAAATAAAATGCTGATAGAGACAAAACCTCTATTTTTTTTGAAAAAAACGCGCCTAATATTTGCAGGTAATAGTTTTTTCACTACTTTTGCAACGTCGAAAGGAAATAACGACAACCGAAACCATTTGCCCAGATGGCGGAATCGGTAGACGCGCTGGTCTCAAACACCAGTGGATTCACT
>CAMTOW010000156.1 GCA_947074245.1 uncultured Bacteroidales bacterium
TCTACACTAATCTTAACACTCTTTCCCTACACGACGCTCTTCCGATCTCAAGTTTTCGAATTATTCAAAAATACCCGTAGCCAGCGGACTGACCGGAGCGGATATCGCCCGCAGAATGTTGAAAGACAACGGAATCTATGACGTGCAGGTCGTTCCGCATGAAGGAACTCTAACCGATCATTACAATCCAGAAACCAAGACGGTAGCGTTGAGCAACGACGTCTATTACAGCAATTCGGTAGCCGCAGCAGCCGTAGCGGCTCATGAGTGCGGACACGCCGTACAGCATGCCACAGCCTATTCGATGCTGACCATGCGTTCGCAACTGGTGCCGGTAGTCAGTTTCGCATCTCAGTGGGTACAGTGGATATTGCTAGCCGGAATTTTGTTGATCAGCAGTTTTCCGATGTTGATTTGGATCGGGATCGGGATGTTCGCGCTGACCACCTTGTTCAGTTTCGTCACCCTGCCGGTTGAGATCAACGCGAGCAGCCGCGCCATGGCCTGGTTGAGCAATGCCGGAATCACCGACGTACGTACCCATGATAAAGCGTTTGATGCTTTGAAGTGGGCTGCTTATACCTACGTGGTAGCCGCATTGGGATCTTTGGCAACATTGATTTACTACGTGATGATGGCGACAGGACGTCGCGACTGATCGTTTCCAATAAGAGATCAAACGGGAAGAACATATCCAAACGATATGCACTTCCCGTTTTTTTGTGTGATAGAGGTTGTCGATTGGTCGAATCTGAAAAAGACACATCAGGCACCGATACGCAGAAACAGGATTAATCCGTATCTTTGCGAAACAAAAAGAAAGAAATAAATAACCAAATACACGATAAAGATGGCTAAACCTTCAATTCCGAAAGGAACACGCGATTTTACGCCTGAAGAAATGGCGAAACGGAATTACATATTCAATACGATCCGCGACGTATATCACCTGTTCGGGTTTCAGCAGATTGAAACTCCGGCGATGGAGATGCTGTCGACCCTAATGGGCAAGTACGGAGAGGAAGGGGACAAACTATTATTTAAGATCCTGAATTCGGGTGACTTCTTGAAAGATGTGAATCCGAACGACCTTGAGGAAAAGAACATCAACCGCCTCGCTTCTCAGCTTTGTGAGAAAGGGTTGCGTTATGACTTGACGGTACCGTTCGCACGTTTCGTAGTGATGCATCGCAATGAGATCGCATTTCCGTTCAAACGCTATCAGATTCAGCCGGTATGGCGCGCAGACCGTCCGCAGAAAGGACGTTACAGAGAGTTTTTCCAATGTGACGCCGATGTGGTAGGTTCTGACTCTTTGTTGAATGAAGTGGAACTGATCCAGATTATGGATGAAGTGTTCGGCCGTTTCGCGATTCGCGTCGCGATCAAGATGAACAATCGTAAGATCCTAACCGGAATCGCCGAGATCATCGGACAGCCCGATAAGATCGTAGACATCACCGTAGCGATCGATAAGTTGGATAAGATCGGATTGGATAAGGTAAACGAAGAACTTCGCTCGAAGGGAATTTCCGACAGTGAGATCGAACAGCTCCGACCAATCATTCTACTAGAAGGCAGCAATCGCGAGAAACTGGCGACTTTGAAAGAGGTTTTGGCAGCATCCGAAACCGGAATGAAAGGAATCGAAGAGATGGAATTCATTCTGAATAAGATCGACAAATTACAGATCAAATGTCAGCTAGACCTGGATCTTACCCTGGCGCGCGGTTTGAATTACTATACGGGAGCGATCTTCGAAGTGAAAGCACTTGATGTACAAATCGGGTCGATCACGGGAGGCGGACGTTATGATAATCTGACGGGCGTATTCGGAATGCCGGGCGTATCGGGCGTAGGTATCTCATTCGGCGCAGACCGTATTTTCGACGTATTGAACCAGCTAGAACTCTATCCTACGGACTCGTTGCAGACTACTCAGTTGATCTTCGTAAACTTCGGAGAAGAGGAGGAGGGTTATTGTCTGGGATTGCTAAAGCAATTGCGTGAAAACGGAATCCGAGCAGAGATTTATCCGGAAGCCGCTAAGATGAAAAAACAGATGAGCTATGCCGACAGTAAGAAAATTCCTTACGTCGCATTGGTGGGAGCCAACGAGATGGCTGAAGGCAAAATCAACCTTAAAAATATGGCTACCGGCGAACAACAACCGGTAACCGTAGAAGAACTCATCAAACAACTTCAATAAGTTTTTTATAATTTATTATTAAGATAAGGGGGCCTATGGCCCCTTTTATTTTGCTATTTTTGGGCGCCTATAGAAAGATTTTATTAATCTAAACTCATCACATTAAACACATAAACGAACTCCCATGAAAAAAGAGTCAAAGTTTAGCTCAGCTATCTTTCCCCTTGTTTTCGGATCTTTGTTGGCAGGCGGTTTCATTCCGCAAGACATTCAGGCATCCGTAGCATCAAGTACAAATTGCCAAAAATCCGCTTGTACGGATTATTACAAACAACTCACCAATCCGAATCTGTTGTCGATCAATCAGGAGAAGCCCCGCGCTACCTTCGTGACTTACGGCAATGAAGAACAGGCGATCCGCAACAATCGTTCGGAATCACCATTTTATCAGTTGTTGAATGGCACATGGAAGTTCCATTATACGGAAGACCCCGCACAGCGTATCCAAGATTTTAAGAATCTGACAGCACAAAGCGCAGCCTGGAACGATATCACCGTTCCCGGAAACTGGGAAGTCCAGGGGTACGGAATTCCGATCTATACGAATATCCCATACGAGTTCGTAAGCCCGCAGCAACCTTATATGCAGGCTCCCAACCCACCCATGGTTCCGGAAAATTTCAATCCGACAGGAACCTATTTCCGCACTTTCGAAGTTCCAGCCGAATGGGTAGGCCGCGATGTATTCATCAGCCTTGACGCCATCAAATCGGCAGCATACATTTATGTGAACGGACAATTCGTAGGTATGGGTAAAAACAGTAAGACCCCATCCCGCTATAACATCACCTCTTTTCTGAAACCAGGAGAGAACGAGCTTGCCATCCAGGCATTTCGCTGGAGCGACGCTTCGTATATCGAATGTCAGGACTTCTGGAGATTAAGCGGAATCGAGCGTGACGTTTATCTGTTTTCTCAACCGAAAACCCGTATCGCCGATTTCCATACGGTAGCTACGCTTGACGAAACGTATAAGAACGGCTTATTGAACGTAGACGTGGATCTTGCCAACTCGGCAGGAAAAAACGCAAAAGTAACCATGCGACTGCTCGATGCGAACGGAACTACCGTCGTAGATGAAACCGCAACCGCAGCGAACGATAAGGCGCAATTCCGCGCCGAACTACCGGGTGTAAAAACCTGGAACGCAGAGAATCCGCAGCTTTATACGATGTTGATCACTCTGCAAGACGCGAACGGAAACCAAACCGAAGTAACCTCTTCGAAAGTGGGATTCCGCATCGTTGAGATCAAAAACAAACAACTTTTGGTGAACGGGCAACCGATATTGGTGAAAGGAGTAAACCTCCATGAGCATAATCCGGCTACGGGACATTATGTAGATGAGGAACTTCTAATTACCGATATGGAGCTGATGAAGCAACTGAATGTGAATACGATCCGTACGTGCCACTATCCGCAGCAGGAGCGTTTTTACGAATTGTGTGACCAATACGGATTCTATGTAATCGATGAGGCGAACGTAGAATCGCACGGTATGGGTTATGATCTGCGCAAGGGGGGAGCGATCGGAAACAATCCGCTTTATGAGCAGATGATCGTTGACCGCAACCTGCGAATGTTCGCCCGCGATAAAAACCATCCATCGGTTATCACCTGGTCGCTCGGAAACGAGTCGGGTAACGGAGTTTGCTTCTATACCGCTTATCGCGCATTGAAAGAGAGTGACCCTACGCGTCCGATTCAATATGAGCGCGCCGGACTGGAATGGAATACCGATATCTTCTGTCCGATGTATGAATCGGCACAAGGAATGGAGAATTACGCTCTTTCGCCACGAGCAGACCGACCGTTGATTCAGTGTGAATATGCTCACGCGATGGGGAACAGTCTGGGCGACTTCCAAGACTACTGGGATGTGATCGAGAAGTATGATATCCTTCAGGGAGGTTGTATCTGGGACTGGGTAGACCAGGGACTGGACAAAAGCGATAAAGACGGAAATCACTACTGGGCTTATGGAGGAGACTTCGGACCGGTAGGAACTCCGAGTGACGATAACTTCCTGATCAACGGGGTGATCTCACCCGATCGCAGCTGGAAACCGGGATGTGAAGAAGTGCGCAAGGTGCATCAGAATATCCGATTCAAATCGTTTGATCCGGCAACGGGAGAACTGACTTTGAAAAACTTCTTCTCATTTACGAATCTGGATCAATACAATTTCGACTATGAGTTGAAAACCGCTAACGGAACCGTTTCGAAAGGAACATTCAAAACGGCACTGAAACCGCTTGAAGAGGGAACCGTAAAACTGAAAGCCAAAGTAAGCAAACCGAATCTGGACAAACAGGAATATTTCCTAAACGTACGCGCTCGGTTGAAAAACGAAGAAGCGCTTTTGCCGGTTAACTATGTGATCGCAGAGGAGCAATTCGCATTATCGACACCAAAAACGGTAGCCGTAGCCAATAAAACGACCGGTAACGTAAGTTTTACCGAAAACGCGAATGCACTGACCGTAAACGGTAAGGATTTCACAATCGGAATTGATCCGAAGAGCGGAGTAATCACATCTTACCTGGTGAACGGGAACGAAATGATTCTTGACGGAAACGGACCGAAACCGAACTTTTGGAGAGCACCGACCGACAATGACTACGGATACCGTATGCCGGAAGTACAGAAGTTGTGGCTGGACCTATCGAACGGAGGTTTGAATCCAACCGGAGTGAAAGCAGCGCAAAACGGAACGAACGAAGTGATCGTAACCTGTCAGTACAAACCGGAAGGCAACTTGAGTTATGAGGTGGTTTACCGCATTTACGCAAACGGTACGGTAGCGATGACCAATACGATGCAAGCATCCGAAGAACCAGCCTTCATGCCACGTATGGGCGTGAAGATGCAGATGCCGAAAGCTTTCGGAACATTGGGTTATTACGGACGCGGCCCATGGGAGAACTATCAGGACCGAAAATCATCGGCATTCGTCGGGGTATACAACCAAACGGTAGCCGAACAGTATTTCGCTTACGTGCGCCCACAGGAGAACGGACATAAAACCGACGCGCGCGTGATGAAACTGACCGACGCCGATAACAACGGATTGCTGATCACATCTGACGCTTTGTTCGGATTCAACGCATTGCACGTGCCGACGGCCGATCTAGACGGAAACTTCCGCGCGGGTAATTTTGCCGATCCGGCGAAGAAGAACTTGGACTTCAAACATATCAACGATATTCGTGAAAAAGATATTACCGAAGTACACATCGACCACCTGCATCAGGGACTCGGCGGAGACAACAGTTGGGGTGCGAGACCGTTGGAGAAATACCTGGTTTATCCGGGAACGGAACAGATCAGCTACACGGTATATTTCGTCCCAATCGTTAACGGAAATGTTGTAAAAGGATCAATATCAGGTAATTTACCTGCCAATTTGTAAAAAAATAAACACAGCGATTATTATATTTCCTTAAGGGGAATATAATAATCGCTTTTTTTGATTCGAGATTTCAGATTAAAATTATCTTTGTGATGGTTTGAAAAGAAAAAACTCGTCAGAATTAGAATTGTATAAGCAATCCATGCTCCGGTTTTGGAGA
>CAMTOW010000157.1 GCA_947074245.1 uncultured Bacteroidales bacterium
GTGATCGCAGTACTATCCTAGTTCCCTTCGCACACATGGTTGAGTTATGGGTTTCTGCCGTAGTAGCAGAAGGTGACGGTCGCTGCTCGCGATCAAACTCATGTTCCGGTAAGCGGTTCTTGCAGGAAACGTTGTTGGTCGATGTTGTACATCGAGAGTCGGAATGTCGAATCGCCGGACAATGTAAGCGTGTTCTTTATTTTCGCGTTTTCCGCATTCGGCAAATGCGTGTAGTAGGAAGTCGATAAAGATCTGTATATGGCTGCTATCGCTTCGGGATTGGAGAGTATTTCGTCCGCCGTTTCTATCGCGTCCTGAGTCAGAGGGATTTCTGCAATCTCTTGTTTCCGGTTTTCATCCGGTTCCTGAGCGGGTCTTTTATATCCCGAACAAGCGGTGAATGCAATGAGGAATAGTCCGGTTGCGAATGATAGTTTTCTCATAAAAAAAGCTGATTGTTAGTCTATTTAAACTATAACAATCAGCTTTTGCTTTTGTGGGGATGCTTTGTGTGAAAATATATAGAATTTTCAATGGCTTATCCGTTCGGAAACTCTTTGGCGAACTCTTCGGATACTGCCGCTTTTTTGACGCTTTTGAAGAGTGGCGAGGCGAATACGAAATTGTTGAGCGCTTCGTTGCTGCTCGTTAAGATCTGATCTTTGTTGCCGACCCATTCTTTCTGACCTTTATTTAGGAAGATGATGTTGTCGCCGATACCCAATACCGAGTTCATATCGTGTGTATTGACGATGGTCGTGATGTTGTATTCTTTGGTGATGTCGTTGATCAGTTCATCAATCAGAATCGAGGTTTGCGGATCGAGTCCCGAGTTGGGTTCGTCGCAGAAAAGATAACGCGGATTCAATGCGATGGCGCGGGCGATTGCCACACGTTTCTGCATCCCCCCGCTGATTTCCGATGGAAAGCGGTCTTCCGCACCATGCAGGTTGACGCGTTCGAGGCAGAATTGTGCTCGTTTTTCACGCTCGATCGTAATCAGGTTGGAGAACATTGTGAGCGGAAACATCACGTTTTCCATTACCGTCATCGAGTCGAATAGAGCCGATCCCTGGAAAAGCATTCCGATCTCTTCGCGCAACATTTTCAGGTCGGGAGTTTTCAGTTTTAGTAAATCGCGTCCGTCGTACAAGATCTCGCCGCTATCGGGTTGGATCAGCCCGATCAGACATTTCATCAAGACCGTCTTACCCGAACCGCTCTGACCGATGATCAGGTTATTTTTTCCTTTTTCGAATACGCAGGATATATCGTGAAGGACGGTGCGCCCCTCGAATGATTTTATAACGTTTCTGACTTCAATCATTGTAAAAGAATTTTTGTAAGAATCACGTCGAAGAGCAGAATGAAGATGCTGCTGATCACAACGGCATTGGTGCTCGCTTTACCCACTTCGATGGCACCTCCGCTGATGGAGTAGCCGTAGAAGGAAGAGATGCTGGCGATGATGAATGCGAAAACGAGTGATTTTTGAAGTGAATAGAATACATAGTATTCGATAAATGCCGTCTGGATCCCGTAAATATAGGTCGATACGGAGATCACATTGGTTGTAAGAGCTACGAGGTAACCACCCAGGATGCCGGTGAACATGCTTAAGATCACCAAAATCGGGATAAAGATCACCAATGCAGCTATCTTGGGCAGGATCAGGAAGCAAGCCGAGTTGACGCCCATGATCTCAAGCGCGTCGATCTGCTCGGTCACACGCATCGTTCCGATTTCCGAAGCGATGTTGGAGCCGACCTTTCCCGAAAGGATCAGACACATGATGGCTGATGAGAATTCCAGTAACAAGACGTCGCGCGTGGCGAGTCCCACCGTATATCGGGGCAAAAGGGGAGTCGACATGTTCAGCTGAGTCTGAATTGTGATTACCGCACCGATGAATATGGAGATGATTACAACGATCCAGATCGAATCAAGGATAAGTTTGCAGACTTCCCGGATGAATTGCTGAAAGAACACGCTCCATCGTTCCGGTACAGAAAATACTTTTTTCATCAAAAGCACGTAACTGCCAAGAGTCGATACAGATTTTACAAGTGGCATTTTGTAATGGTTTATTAAATAAGAAAAATAACGGCGAATCGTCTGCTTGGAAGATTTATTATACAAATGTACTAAAAGATGAATAATACGCGAGCCGATGTGGATTTGCTGCGTCTTGTTTTCTATTTGCTGAAATTGGTTACCTTTGTATTCATCCAAATAAAACAATTTATCAGAGCGATATGGCAGAAGAATCAATGGTTTTGAGAACCGAAAATCTGGTTAAGAAATACGGACAGCGTACCGTGGCGAATCACGTTTCGATCAACGTGCGTCAGGGCGAAATCGTAGGTCTGCTCGGCCCGAACGGAGCCGGTAAGACAACCACATTCTATATGACCACCGGGCTGGTGACTCCCAACGAAGGGCGTATTTTTCTAAACGACCTTGATATAACCAAATTCCCCGTTTACAAACGCGCGCAAAACGGGATCGGCTATCTGGCGCAAGAGGCTTCCGTGTTTCGTAAGATGACGGTGGAAGACAACATTCGCGCGGCGCTTGAGATGACCGGTCGATCTAAAGAGTATCAGAAAGAGAAGTTGGAAAGTCTGATCGCGGAGTTTCGCTTGGAAAAAGTACGTAAAAATCTGGGTGACCGATTATCGGGAGGGGAGCGTCGACGTACGGAAATTGCCCGCTGTCTGGCTATCGACCCGAAATTCATCATGCTCGACGAGCCGTTTGCCGGTGTAGACCCGATCGCGGTAGAGGATATCCAGTATATCGTTTATAAGCTGAAGGAAAAGAATATCGGAATTCTGATCACCGACCACAATGCGCCCGAAACGTTAAGTATCGTGGATCGAGCCTACCTTTTGTTTGAGGGGCGTATCCTGTTTCAGGGCTCTTCCGAAGAGTTGGCTAATGATGCCATGGTGCGTGAGAAGTATTTGGGGCGTAACTTTATATTCCGCCGTAAGAAATTCGATTGGTATCCGGATCGGATTTTATTTCCGATCGGAAATGATGATAATAACAACAGCAGTATTTCGCTATGGCGAGATACTGCTGTTGTCGTTTACGGAGATTATCCGCTTCTATTTTATTGCGTTTGATGGCTGAGTGTCGCGATATGTATGGTGCGGTCTGCTTGGAGTGCAATTATGGTTCACCTTGATCGCAGTTGTGATTCATTTTGATCACAGTTGTAGTTCGGTCTGCACACAGTTGTAGTTCGGTCTGCACACAGTTGTGATTCAACCCGATTTCAATCGTAAATCCTATTGTGGGGCAGCCATATCCTTTCCGGATTAATATAGATAATTGTCGCGGGTAGTCTCCTTCGTAGCCGTACGACGTATGCAGTATGCCGCCAAAATAAATAAAATGGTAGAACCGATCAGGTAAGGAATGAAATATATCGGATGGGAGCTATCCGGAATCGGTAGCGAATCGAGATTTATCTGGTGTTGCTCCATATAGATCTCAAAGAGAGCCAACGCGTTGTTGGTGAAGTGTGCCAGTATCGGAATCCAGAGAGAGCCGGTCCATACGACCAGGTATCCAAAATACGCACCGAGAATCATGCGTGGAAAGAATCCGTAGAACTGCAAGTGAATGAAACTAAAACAGAATGCGCTCAACCACACTGCTACATGTTTATTGCGCCATTTGTCGCGAAATAAGTTCTGAAGGATTCCGCGGAAATAAAGTTCTTCGCCTACCGCGGCTACAACGCCTACCAAAAAGAGATTGAAAAGCCACCCGATCCAACTGTCGGTTTTTAGGATTAGCAGGGTGAGTTCGTTCATCTCCTCCTCTTTGCTTTGCATCCAGGCTTCGATTGAATGGAGCGCTTCGGGTAGTTGGATCGAAGCGTTCCATTCAATGATATATTGTAAGAGCGGCATCAGGAAGATCATGCTCAAGAACGTCAGTATGAATTTCGCGGGTTGGGCGAAATGTGTCAGTTCGAGATAACGCATTGGCCGGCGGCTGATGAAGAATGCCATCGCCAAAGAGGGGAGTATGAAGGTGAAGATGGCGCTTATGAGTTGCTGCAACTTGAGGTTGAATGATGGGATGCTCCCGGTGTAGGTGGTCAGCAGCGATCCGATTCCGATTGGGATAAGTGCAATTAATAAACAGACGAAGGTGATCGCAAATAAAATCAACAGACGGGCAATAAGGCCACTGTGAGCAAACGGTGGGTTCTTTTTCATTTTTCTTGACTCAATAAAATATGATAAACAAAAAAACGCCCGGTAGTTTCCTCCCGAGCGTTAAAAGAATGTCCTTTTGATCTAAGCTCTACAAAAAATAGATATATAATTACTATTTATTCATCAGAATTTAGGACGGGCTTCTTTTACTACCATCGTACGGCCTTCGAAATCAGCGCCATTAAGCTCTTCAATAGCTTGTCTTGCAGCAGCATCATTTTCCATTTCTACGAAACCGAAACCTTTAGATTTACCTGTTTCGCGGTCTTTGATGATTTTTACTGAAGAAACCGGTGCGTAATCTTCCAACACTTGCTGAAGATCTGATTCCTTAACGCGGTAGTTAAGGTTGCCAATGTAAATGTTCATAAGAAATTAAGAATAAATTTGAAAAAGAATAATGTATTTACGAACATCCTACAAATTGCCCGATCGATTCTCAAAGAAAAATCTGTTAACAAATTAAAGATATAATGCAATTGTAATTAATCCAATGCAACAAATAAGTAGTTCGATACACAAAGGAAGTGATTTATATTTAAAATCCAACTAAATATGGATAAAATTTATTAATATGTAAAATCGTTCTATTAATACATTAAAAGAGATAAAATTAATTTGCGGGATACATTTGTTAATCAACAAAAAGCGAATATCTTTGCACACCTAAAATTATGTTCTCATAAGACCATTTGGTTTAAACTTTCAGTATGCCAAATTGTTGGAATTTAGAGAGGTAATTGTTTAAAGTAAAGAGTTTTAATCCTAAATAAATTCGAAAGAATGAACGTTTCACAACAGAACATTGACAATGTTAATGCAGTAATCACAATCGAGATTACAAAAGCTGACTATCAAGAACAAGTAGATAAGACCCTTCGTAACTATCGTCAGAAAGCCAATATTCCTGGATTCCGTAAAGGAATGGTTCCGATGGGTATGGTGAAGAAGATGTTTGGCAAACAGGCTCAGGCTGATGAGATCAACAAGCTTGTTGGTGAGAAACTGTTCGGTTATATCCGTGAAAATAATCTGAATGTATTGGGTGAGCCGATCCCAAGCGCAGATCAGCCGGCTATCGATTTCGATACGCAGGAAGATTTCGTATTCTCATTCGATTTGGCCCTAGCTCCTGAAATCAAAATCAACTTGTCAAAAGACGACAAAGTAGATTACTACAATATCGCAGTTAGCGAAGATATGATCGGAAAACAGATCGAAGCGCTTCAGAACCGTTTCGGTTCATACGAGCAGGTTGAAGAAGCCGGAGAAAAAGATATGTTGAAAGGTGATCTAGCCGAACTAGACGCAGAAGGTAACATCAAAGAAGATGGTATCCGCGTAGAAGGTGCTGCTATCCTTCCGTCATACTTCAAAAACGAAGAGCAGAAAGCGAAATTCGCTGATGTTAAGAAATTCGCTTCAATCGATTTCAACCCTGCTGCTGCATCTGACGGAAACGAAGCTGAACTTGCTTCTATCCTGAAAATGAAAAAAGAAGACGTAGCGGGTATCACTGC
>CAMTOW010000158.1 GCA_947074245.1 uncultured Bacteroidales bacterium
TTTAATCTCATTTGGGTATTTTCACAAACAATTAAGTATTGCCCTTGTAAATATTTATTTTTTTAAAGAAGTATGCTTATCTTAGCGACCAATCTTATATTTCCATCAAATTATCAATTAATCATCACAAATAATTAACAACGTCTGAAAATGCGAAAACTCATCTCAACCATGTGTTCGACGGCTGCTTTAAGCATGCTGATCGCATGTGGAGAAAAAACCGTGGAAACCAAGTCGTATAATGAAGGAATCAATATCATTCCGACACCACTCGAACTGACCCAACAACAGGGAGCATTCAAACTAAGCAAAAAGACATCTTTCTTTGCGGCAACGCCAGAAGCTAAAACGATCGCTGAATTCTTCGCTTCAAAAATGAACAAAGCGACGGGATACGATCTGAAAGTTTCCGACAAAGAGAAATCAGGTGATATCTCTCTAAATATCAACCCTTCGCTAAATGTCAACGAAGAAGGGTATACGCTAAACGTTACCAAAGATGGCGTTAAGATCGAAGCGAAAACTCCACAAGGTCTTTTCTATGCGATGCAGACGATCATGCAGCTTTTGCCTGCTGAAATCGAAAGCCCATCGGTTGTTAAAGGAATGGCTTGGGATATCCCATGCGTTTCGATTACGGATGAGCCACGATTCGCATATCGTGGGGTGATGCTTGATCCGTGTCGTCATTTCATTCCGGTTGAAGATATCAAGAAACAACTGGATGTGATGTCTCTTTTCAAAATCAATACGTTCCACTGGCATCTTACAGAAGACCAGGGATGGCGTATCGAAATCAAAAAATACCCAAAACTTACTGCCGAAGCTTCTAAACGTACAGAAGGAGAAGGCACTGAGCATGGTGGTTTCTATACTCAAGACGAAATCAAAGAGATCGTTCAATACGCTCAGGATCGTTTTATCACAGTCGTTCCAGAATTGGAGATCCCGGGGCATGAACTTGCCGCAATCTCAGCATATCCGGAATTATCTTGTAAAGGCGAACCGACTACTCCTCGTATCATCTGGGGTGTGGAAGATATCGTAATGTGTCCTGCAAAAGACAATACGTTCCAGTTCCTTGAAGACGTGATCGCTGAAATGGCTCCACTTTTCCCGGGCGAATATTTCCACATCGGTGGGGACGAGTGTCCGAAGACAAGCTGGAAAAACTGTCCGAACTGTCAGGCTCTTATCAAAAAACTAGGCCTGAAAGCAGACAAAAACCATACAGCCGAAGAGATGCTTCAGAGCTACGTGATTCAGCGCGCAGAACAGATGCTAGCGAAACACGGAAAGAAAATCATCGGATGGGATGAAATCCTTGAAGGAGGTTTGGCTCCTACCGCTACCGTAATGTCATGGCGTGGTGAAGAAGGTGGTATCGCAGCCGCTCTTATGAACCATGACGTAATCATGACTCCGGGTGGAAACGGAATGTACCTTGACCATTATCAGGGAGACCCGAAACTAGAACCGGTAGCAATCGGCGGATATACGACTCTTGAGAAAGTATACAGCTACAATCCGGTTCCGGACACATTGGTAGCGATGAACAAGTCTCACTTCGTGAAAGGTGTTCAGACAAACCTTTGGAGCGAATACATGTATACTCCTGCAATGGTTGAATATCGTGCTTACCCTCGTGTAGTAGCTCTATCGGAGATCGCTTGGACTCAACCGGAAAGAAAAGACTACAAAGATTTCGAACGTCGTATCAACAACGCATACGTTCGTCTTGACGGACACAATATCAACTACCACATCCCTCAGCCGGAACAGCCGAACGGATCAAGCAAACAGGTTGCTTTCACAGACAAAGCGAATGTTGAATTCAAAACCACTCGTCCTGTCAAAATGGTTTATACCCTTGATGGCAGCGAACCGACTCCATCTTCGACCGAATATACAGCTCCGATCGAAGTCAGCGAATCGAAAACATTGAAAATCCGTTCCGTACTTCCTTCCGGAAAAATGAGTAAGACTCGCGAAATCTCTCTTGAGAAACAAGCACTTTCTCCTGCGAAAGAAGTTGCATCGGCTAAACCGGGCTTGAAAATGGAAACGGTAGACGGAACTTTCCTGAACGCAGATCAATTGAACGCTTCGACTGCTCCTCGCAAATCGAAAACTATCAAAACTCTTCGCGATTTGAGAAGCCAGGTACATTCTGACGAAAGCATGCGCAACGTGAAGCAATACTCTGCGATCGGAACCGGATACATCAATATCCCTGAAGACGGAGTCTACTACATCTCTTCAAACAACGATGAGGTTTGGATCGATGGCAAACGTATCGTCAACAATGCAAACGAAGTGAAACGCTTCTCCAGAAACGATGGTTCGATCGCTCTTGCGAAAGGTATGCACGAAATCAAAGTGGTATTCTTAGGACACATCATTGGTGGATGGCCTTCACTTTGGGACGATGCCGCTATCCATATCCGCAAAGCCGATTCTGATAAATTCGTACCGGTAACTCCGGAAATGCTTTTCTATTGAAAATAGCCGATTCCGGCTTATGAAATATCCAACGGCTCATGTACGCATCAAGCGTATGTGAGCCGTTTTTGTTTTCCTATCCGCCTGCGGATTGCGATTATTTATATCTTTATGACCAAATTATACGATTCTTATGAAAAATATACGCTTGCTAATTCTGATCATGATGTATTGGTTCGTGATCGCTTCCATCACCAATATACTCGGCCCGCTTATCCCCGACATCATGAGCGGTTTCAACCTGAGCAATCTGGCATTGGCCGGTTTCATCCCGACGTTCTTCTTCATCTCCTACGCGATCATGAGCATTCCGTCGGGGATTCTGATCGACCGTTTCGGTGAGAAACCCGTTTTACTGGCCGGATTCATCATGCCTTTGTGCGGCACCTTGATATTCGCCTGCTTTCCCTCCTATCCGGTTCTGCTGCTATCCTGCTTCATCGTAGGATTGGGTATGGCGATGCTACAAACGGTATTGAACCCGTTGCAACGCGTAGCCGGTGGTGAAGAAAACTATGCGGTCGTTGCTCAATGCGCCCAATTCATGTTCGGTATCGCATCGTTTTCAAGTCCGTTCGTTTACAGCTATCTCGTCTCGCGACTCAATCCCTCTACGTATGTAGCCGGAGAGAGTTTTCCGATCGATATGTTGGCTAAAGTCACCCCGAGCGAGCTACCCTGGGTCTCATTGTATTGGATTTTCTCGTTCTTGCTGTTGTTTATGCTGATCTCGGTGGTGGTAACGCGCATCCCGCGCATCGATCCCGAATCTTCCGAATCCGCTTCACGTCGATCAACTTATAAAGAACTGTTCGGCAAGAAAATCGTATGGCTCTACTTTTTGGGCATATTCAGTTATGTCTGTCTGGAACAAGGCATCAGTATTTTCATGAGCACTTTTTTCGAACAATACCATGGCTTGAATCCGCAAACCGAAGGAGCCAGTCTGGTCGGATATTTCTGGGGATTGATGACGGTCGGATGCATCATCGGAATCATCTTACTGCGTCTATTCGATAGCCGACATGTATTGATCGGATCCGGTATCGCGACTTCGATCCTTTTGGTATTGGCTCTCACAGGTCCGACTCATCTCTCCGTAATCACCTTTCCGCTCATCGGGCTATCCATATCGATGATGTTTTCGATTATTTTTTCACTGGCGCTCAATTCGGTCAGCAATCATCACGGATCTTTCGCCGGCATCCTTTGCTCGGCTATCGCCGGGGGCGCAGTCGGTCCGCTTCTGCTGAGTTGGATTTCCGACATGTACGGATTGCGAAACGGGATGTTCATCCTCTTCGTATTCATTCTCTATATTCTTTCCATCGGTATCTGGGCGCGACCGCTCATCAACAACAAAACCGTATCATTCCGCCTTCGGAAGAAACGAAACTGATTACGCCCCACTTTCTTTGAATTCTTATTACCTATTTTTCTTTGCGAAAACATATTTTTGTAAAGAGAAAGCTTCTATTTAAAATTTTAATATTTAATCCACCCAAATCTTATAAATTATTAAACGGTGTTCGTTTTTAATATAAAAACGGCGGGAATTTATTTACAATTCATCAGGAATGTTTATTTTGTTATACATATTTATGAGACAATTTCTGTTGCTTGCTTGTATTTGTTTTAAGTTAAATATCAGACATCGATATTTGTATTGATCCTATTTGAGACAACACACGCTTATTGTAAAAAATACCACTAAAAAACTAACCGTATGCGATCAAAAAAATCCGGTTTGCTCCTCTTGCTGTTCATACCGCTATCTCTTGGTCTGCTATTCTTCCGTAAAGAAGATAACTCCGACACGACTACCGACATAAAGGAAGAACCTTTCGTGACCGACGAATCGATCTACAAATGGGTTCTCTCCCGTGAGTCTGCCTATCAATATGCCCAATACGGCTATGTTCAGAAAGGCGAATATCTGTTTCTGATGGGTTATGAGCCCGAAACCAACAGTGTCATCAGTTTGGAGATTTATAAAAACCTGAAACTGATCAACCGATTCTGCACCTTTGCATCCAGCCCGTTGTGTGAAACCAACGAAAACTACATCGGCTACTGCGAACCCAAAGAGATGCCCGAGGGGGAAGTTCTCGTTATCAAAGACGATCAACGCATCGAATTCAATGATTATAACGGCGACGGACTGCTCGACTTCATCCTACTCTATGATGTAAGAAGCGCACTCGGCACCTACGATCTGCTTTGCTATCAACTGCCCGACGGATCGGGTTTCGAAGAAAAGAAAAACGGAATATCCATCGACTACAACGAACAGACGCAAAGTTTCGTCAGCCGGATAAAAGCCGAATCCCTGGGTTATACCGATCTGTATTTCGACAGCGACTCCGTAATCCTGCGCCTACGCAAAGAGTGGCGACGGTCGGATGATACCATCTTCCTTTGCGTCCAAAATTACGAGCGACAACGAAGGCGGATTGTCCGCAACATCGTATTATCCGAAAAAGAGACTTATGATTCGGAGCGATTCTGCGACATGCTCGACGAAATGGAAACCGAACTCAACAACCATTATTGCAAACTTCATTGAAAATGCCTATGTAACTGTTTTACACCTTCTATCCCTCAATAAAATATTCAAACCAGCGTCGATCGCGTTGCTTGCTTCGGGTTCAAACCCCAAAGTCATCTTTCCGACCGAATGGTTACAAAACGAAAAAACCGGACTATCCCAAAAACTGAGATTGTCCGGTTTTTTCCGTTGTGCGGTTTCCCGAAAGAAGCCGCGCAAGAGTCTGTCCGATTTATTTCTTAAGAAAACAAGTCTTCAATACGATCCAACTTCCGTCGATACGGCAGTCTACCAATTCAGGATCTTCCGTCAGACGGATTCCTTTTACTTTCGTTCCGCGTTTGATCACCATGGAAGAGCCTTTTACTTTCAAATCCTTGATCACCGTAACCGCGTCTCCATCGGCCAATTCAGCGCCGTTGCTGTCTTTCGCCACACTGTCTTTTTCTACTTCTTCATTGCCGTTCCACTCATATCCGCAGTCCGGACAAATATTCAATACACCGTCAAAATAGGTGTTGTCCATATCACATTTCGGACAGTTTGAAATTTCACTCATAAATCTTTGTAATAGAATTTTGTGCAAAAGTAATCAACATGGCTAGATCGGAAGAGCGTCGTGTAGGGAAAGAGTGTTAAGATTAGTGTAGAACTC
>CAMTOW010000159.1 GCA_947074245.1 uncultured Bacteroidales bacterium
CTACACTAATCTTAACACTCTTTCCCTACACGACGCTCTTCCGATCTATTCGATAGAGAATGTTATTAGATTACACCCTGGTCAAGCATAGCTTTGGCAACTTTCATGAAACCTGCGATGTTCGCGCCTTTCATATAGTTGATGTATCCGTCAGCTTCTTTACCATATTGTAGACATTGTCCGTGAATTTCATTCATGATCTGATGTAGTTTCTGATCTACTTCAGCTTCTGTCCATGTCATATGGATTGCGTTTTGTGTCATTTCAAGACCCGATGTTGCTACACCTCCTGCGTTTACGGCTTTACCTGGTCCGTACATAACGCGGTTTTCGATAAGTGCGTCGATAGCGCCTGGAGTACATCCCATGTTTGAAACCTCACCTACACAGATCACTCCGTTTTGGATAAGAAGCTTAGCGTCTTCTTCTCTCAATTCGTTCTGAGTTGCACAAGGAAGGGCGATGTCCACTTTCTGTTCCCAAGGACGTTTTCCTGCGAAGAATTCTACGCCGTATTTTTTAGCGTATGGCTCAACGATGTCTTCGCCGCTCGCTCTAAGTTCTAGCATGTAGTCGATTTTTTCTCCTGAGATACCGTTTGGATCATAGATATATCCGTCCGGACCTGAGATAGTAACCACTTTCGCTCCAAGCTCTGTTGCTTTGATTGTTGCTCCCCAAGCTACGTTTCCGAAACCGGATACCGCTACGGTTTTGCCTTTTAGGCTGTCGCCTTTAGTTCCTAACATATCCTGTACGAAATACAAAGCTCCGAAACCTGTTGCCTCCGGACGGATTCTTGATCCACCGAATTCAAGGCCTTTACCTGTGAATGTTCCTGTGTTTTCACGAGCTAATTTTTTGTACATTCCGTACATATATCCTACTTCACGACCACCTACGCCGATGTCACCTGCTGGTACGTCACGGTCTGGTCCTAGGTTTCTCCACAATTCAAGGATGAATGCCTGGCAGAAGCGCATGATTTCGCCGTCTGATTTACCACGTGGGTTGAAGTCTGATCCTCCTTTGCCACCACCCATAGGTAATGTGGTAAGAGCGTTCTTGAAGGTTTGTTCGAAACCTAAGAACTTAAGGATCGAAAGATTTACCGACGCGTGGAAACGGATACCTCCTTTATATGGTCCGATTGCGTTGTTGAACTGAACACGATAGCCGATGTTGGTCTGAATGTTTCCTTTGTCGTCTACCCAGGTTACTCGGAATGTGAAGATGCGATCTGGTTCTACCAATCTTTCGATGATCTTCGCTTTTTCAAATTCCGGATGTTGATTATAGATATCTTCAATGGAAATCAATACTTCCTTAACAGCCTGTAAAAATTCTACTTCTCCTGGATGCTTAGCTTCTAGAGAAGTCATGATTTGATTAATGTTCATATGGTATCTTATTAGGTAAATATGTATATTGCAAATTTATAAAATTTAGGTATAAAACAACTTTTAAAGGGATTTTTTTATCAACTTTGAAATGACATTTTGCTATTAAATAATTCAAACCATGCAGGATAATACTTCTTTGTTTAATCAGTTGTACTTTAAAGACACCTCTTTTGCTAACTTAATGCAAGGTAGAATCTTTAATATCTTACTAATAGCAAGCAAATACGACGCTTTTATGTTAGAAGACGATGGGCGCGTGGACGAACGTATTTTCTTTGAATATGTGCAGTTGAATTTGCGTTATCCGCCTCGCTTCACCCAGGTCAGTACCGAAAAGGATGCTTTCGAAGAACTTTCCACCAAAAGATACGATCTGATCATTGCGATGCCTACCAGCGAAAACAATGAGATCTTCGATATGGCGCGACGCATAAAAAACGAATATACCACGATTCCGATCGTCGTGCTCACTCCCTTTTCTCGCGAAATATATAAAAGGATAGGGCATGAAGATCTTTCGGCGATCGATTATATCTTCAGTTGGTTGGGCAATACCGATCTTTTGTTGGCGATCATCAAGTTGATAGAGGATAAATTGAATGTCGAAACGGATGTCGAATCGGTCGGAGTTCAGGTGATTATTCTGGTGGAAGACTCGATCCGCTTCTATTCTTCCATCCTGCCGCATTTATATAAGTTCATATTGAAGCAATCCCAGATATTTGCTACCGAAGCGCTCAACGATCATCAGCGTATGCTCCGTATGCGTGGCCGTCCGAAAATTCTTTTGGCTCGTACCTACGAAGAAGCCATCCAGCTCTACGATCATTATAAGAATCATACTTTGGGGATTATTTCGGATGTAAGTTTCCGTCGTTACGGAAAGATGGATCGCAAAGCGGGCGTGAAGTTCTGCAAATATGTCCGCGATAAAGATGAGTTCGTTCCGATTCTGATGCAGTCTTCCGAAATCGAAAACAGCAAATATGCTTTGGCGCTCAATGCTTGTTTTTTGGATAAGAATTCCCGTAAATTCCCGGTCGACCTGCGTAATACGATCATGCGAAACTTTGGTTTCGGTGATTTTGTCTTTATCAATCCCGACAACGGTCATGAGATCGCGACGGTGCATACGCTCAAAGAGCTTCAGGATATCATCTTTTCGATTCCCGATTCCTCCTTATATTATCATGGTGCGCGAAATCACATTTCTCGTTGGCTTTATTCTCGTGCGATGTTCCCGTTGGCGGAATTTTTGCGTCGTCAGCAATTCAACGATATCCATGATGCCGATAAGATTCGCCATCTTATCTTCGATGCGATCATTCAGTATCGAAAGATGAAAAACAGGGGGGTGGTTGCCGAATTTAAACGCGGACAGTTCGACCGTTATTCCAATTTTGCCCGCATCGGAGAGGGGTCTCTCGGCGGGAAAGGGCGCGGTCTGGCTTTCATCGACTCCATGATAAAATCTCATCCCGATCTCGAACGGTTCGGCAATGCGTCGGTTACGATTCCGAAGACATTGGTGCTTTGTACCGACTTGTTCGACGAATTTATGGATACCAATAATCTCTATCAGGTAGGTTTGTCCGATCTTCCGGATGAAACCATTCTCCGTTATTTCCTGATGGGGAAACTCCCTACACACCTGATCGACGATTTTCTGGCTTTCTTCGATGTGGTGGGTTCTCCAATTGCGATTCGTTCTTCGAGTTTGCTGGAGGATTCTCATTATCAGCCTTTCGCAGGGGTATATTCTACCTATATGATTCCCTATTTGGAAGATAAATATGAAATGCTCCGTTTGGTCAGCGATGCCATCAAAGGCGTTTATGCTTCGGTCTTCTACAAAGACAGTAAATCTTATATGGTTGCAACGAGCAATGTGATCGATCAGGAAAAAATGGCGATTATCTTGCAGGAAGTAGTGGGTAACCAATACGGCGATCATTATTATCCGTCGTTTTCGGGTGTGGCGAGATCGCTCAATTATTATCCGATCAACGATGAGAAAGTAGAGGAGGGGGTAGCCAATATTGCCGTAGGTCTTGGGAAATACATCGTTGATGGTGGCGTTTCGCTTCGCTTTTCACCGTATTGGCCGCAAAATACGCTTCAGACCAGTACGCTCGAAATGGCGCTTCGCGATACGCAGAAGAAATTCTATGCCTTGGATATGAATGGATTGGGTAAAAGCATTTCTACCGATGATGGCGCCAATTTACTTCATCTCACGATAAAGGACGGAGAGGAAGATGGTTCTTTGCGCTGTATGGTCTCTACCTACGATGCCAACGACCGAATTCTGCGGGATAGTTTCTACGAGAAAGGACGCAAAGTGGTTACGTTTGCCAATATTCTGAAACATGATAAATTCCCTTTGGCGGATTTATTAAAGGAGGTCTTGAAATTAGGTGCCACCGAAATGGGACGCCCTATTGAAATCGAATTTGCCGTGAATCTGAATGAGAAATCAGGTGTCGATATGTTCTATTGGTTGCAGATTCGTCCGATCGTGGATAGCAAGGAGATGTTGGAGGAAGATATAACCGTCATCAATCCTGCCGATACGCTTTTATATTCTTATCAGGCGTTAGGGCATGGCATCGAACAGGATGTTCGGTATTTGGTTTATGTGAAGACGAAGGATTTCAATTCGTTGGCGAATCCGGCAATCGCTCGGGAGATTGAGCAGATCAACGACCGTTTTATGAGTCACAACGAACATTATGTTTTGGTGGGTCCGGGCCGCTGGGGATCGGATGATCATTTTCTGGGTATTCCGGTGAAATGGGCGCATATCTGCCAGGCACGCCTGATTGTAGAAAACAGTCTATCCAACTACCGGATCGAACCGAGTCAGGGAACACACTTCTTCCAGAACCTGACATCATTCCGTGTCGGCTACCTGACGATCAATCAGCATATTGGAGAGGGACGTTTTGATGAAGAAGCACTCAATGAAATGCCGGCGTTTATGGAAACCGAGCATGTGCGGGTGGTGGAATTCGCCAATCCGTTGGCGATAAAAATCAATGGGCAGAAAAATATCGGAGTAGTAATGCTGACCGATTCTCACGGTCAGCATCAGTTGGATCAGGAATAATATTCTTTATACCAGGCATATAATTTGCCGATACCCTCTTCCAAAGAGGTATAAGGCGCATATCCGTAATCTTTTAGAATCTTGTCGGTATCAGCATACGTGCAATATACGTCGCCGGCTTGCATTTCGATAAGATTGCGGATCGCTTTTTTACCGGTTGCGTTCTCGATCACATCAATGAAGTAAGGTACGGTCACCGGCTCGGAGTTGCCGATGTTGTATACTTCGAAGTTTACTTCACGCTCATCCAGCAGGATTCTGCATACTCCTTCTACGATATCGTCGATATACGTAAAGTCGCGTTTCATATTTCCGTAGTTATACAAATCGATCGGATTGCCCTCTACGATGTTTTTCATAAACTTCATCGGAGCCATATCCGGACGTCCCCATGGGCCGTATACGGTAAAGAATCGTAACCCCACGGCGGGAATCTTGAACAACGAGGTGTAGGCATAACCCATCAGCTCGTTCGACTTCTTGGTCGCCGCGTATAAACTGACCGGCTGGTCCGTAAAGTCCGATTCCGAATACGGAATCTTTTCATTTAACCCGTATACGCTGCTTGAACTTGCGAAAACCAGTTTTTTCACCGGATAATGGCGGCAAGCTTCCAGGATATTGAAGAATCCGATCAGATTGCTCTGAATATAAGATTCGGGATTGGTGATGGAGTAACGTACGCCCGGCTGAGCCGCCAAATGGCATACTTTTTCGAATTTTTCTTTTTCAAAGAGAGCGGAGAGCGACGGATCGTTGATATCCATTCGGATGAATCGGTAGTTCGGATCCGTAGTGCTTATGATTTCTTCATTTGAAGAAGAATCAGTAAGCTGGATACCGCAATCCGCCAAACGGCCATTCTTCAGATTCAAATCATAATATGGAGTCATATTGTCGATACCGACTACCTCATGACCTTTCTTCAAAAGCAGTTTTACGGTATGATATCCGATAAATCCGGCTGCTCCGGTAACTAATATCTTCATGTGATTAATTGTTTATTTTCTCGCTTTTCTCATGTTTGTATCCGATCATCAGATTCCGGATGTAAGCGAGGCATCCTAAAGATTGCCCAAGCATAAGGACCGGGTCCATACGGAACACGCCATAAGATATGATAAACGCAGATCCGGTCAGACTGATGATCCAGAACCCGCGTGGTAAAAGCGATTCTTT
>CAMTOW010000160.1 GCA_947074245.1 uncultured Bacteroidales bacterium
GATGAACATCAACAGGGTGTTCATATCCTTTGAAAATATATGCTGATCGTAAATGGTATAATCGGAATATTGATTGAATATATTCAGCTTGGACAAAGTAGCACTGCCAAGCCCGAAAGGATCGCGCAATACGATATCTCTTACAGCGATTCCCATCGGAGAGATCAGTTTGTTGTAATTCCGTTCGATTTGGCGTTCAATACCATTGCCAATCAATAAGGAATCCAGACTCTCGTAATCCTTCTCGGTCATATAAACCGGAAGATGATTATAGATAAAATCTATTGTCCGAGTTATTTTTTCATCATCAAACTCCGACATCAGACCGTGGATAATACCCGAATCGATTTTCGACACGAACAGATCTCGGAACTTGTCTGAATATTCGATCAGATCGTCCGCATCGACAGTCTCCGGATCGGACGAAGAGAGCATCACAACGATGCGATCTTTGATTTTCAGATTTTTGAAAATCATTGCATTGCGACGACTTTCATTTCCATTGTCAGGAAAAAAACTGGTTATATCTTCCTGAAATGATAAAAAACCAGCCAAGACACAGAAAACGAGAGTCAGCCCAACCATCAGACTATAGAGCAATGATTTTCGATTGGAAAAGAAATCATAGACTCTTACAAAAAATTCACCCATATTTAATTATTCCTTCCGGAAAAAGATAAAATAGTAAAACTGATTAATCCACTTAATAATCCGCAAAGAGCCGATAATATGACACTTCCGAGGAGATAACAGAGGAAGCTTTGTTTCACGAAATCCCAGTTTATCTCATGCATGGAAATCTCGATCGATTGCCCCATAATCAGCCCCCCCAATAATACGCTTCCGTATAATATGAACGGAACCGCCGGCGGTATGCTGATATTGGATGAGAGAACGGCCAGAACTTTATTCAATCGAAAAAAATGGGCCAGTGACCCCGCCATGATCATCTGATATCCCCACACGGGAAATATCCCACAGAATACACCCAACCCAATGGATTAAGCCAGCGTTTTATCGGATTCGGGAGAGTGAACGATGTTCTGATCAATAAAGCGTTTGATATCCTTCAAGGAGTAATTTAACCATAGATAGCGTGGTAAAAAGAATAGATATGCGGCTAAAACAAGACATGTATTGAGAACAGAGATTCGGAAAAAGTCCTTTCCCGGTCGAAAATGAGAGATTCGTTCTTCAACAGGAGGATAATAGACTTTAATCGGGACATTGCGAACCGAGATACTGTTCCATGCAGCCCGGACGATCACTTCTACTTCAAACTCGTATCGGTTCGTAAAGAATTTTATATTCTTCAGTTTATCAACGGGGTATAACCGAAATCCGGATTGTGTATCATCCAGCTTATTCCAGGTTTCGACTTTATACCAAAAATTGGAGAATTTATTCGCAAAGGTATTCTTCGAGGGCATATTCTCCGCATTCAGGTTGCGGGCTCCGATCAGAAGGGAGTCGGGATGTTTTTCGATCTCGTCAAGAAACGAAACCAGATCGTCGGCAAAATGCTGACCATCCGAATCAATCGTTATGGCGTATCGATAGTTCAGTCGTTCCGCCTCTTTCATACCACATCGGATCGCATATCCTTTTCCCCGGTTTACGGGATAGGAGATTAGATGAATTCCCGATGCCGATTCGAGCAAAACCGAAGTATCATCCGTAGATCCGTCATTAACCACTATGATATGATCCGTATAGTTCTTGACATCATCGATTACGGCCTGTATCGTTTGAGCATTATTATAGGTGGGGATAATAATGGTGGTGTTCGTATCCGAAAAGCGTTTACGAATATCCGAATGATGTATCGTCATAACATGATCATTGTTGATTTCAATTTTAATTTCACCTGGTCGCCACTCCAAACGGCACCTTTCACGGTATAATGAATCTGATCGTCGGCTTGAATCACATTCATCCGTAGAATCAGATGCTGATCCTTTTCCGGTTCGATTAGAGCCAGATATTTACAATCGGCGATCGCTTCATACCGAAGACTCGACCCGACCGAATGAGCAATGGCTCTTTTAATTATTTCAAGGGTACAGACGCCCGGCAGAATTGGTTTTTCAGGAAAATGACCTTCAAATATCGCATGTGATGGATTTAATGAAACCGCGATAATATGATCGCTACCTTCCGTAGTTGTATTTTCAATCGTGAATAATGTGTCCATAATGATTAACGGATATTGAATAGATTATCATCAATTCCGACATTGAATTTCTTATCCGAGAATTCATAGCGCGTATAATCGCCCGAGAACTCTTCCATAAGCAGTTCTGACAAAGATAGGTCGGATGGATCAAACGAAAGAACAATCGATTTTATGGTTCCGCGAGTCTTCTTCTTATCCAATCCGATCGTTATTACATACAATCCATTGTTGAGATCGTAAGTGATGGTGTTTTTTCCACCGAGAACCAGATCCTGAACATTTCCCGACATACATGCCGCAAGCATTTGTCGAAGAGCCTTCAAGCCGGGATTCCGTCCCGCATCGGCGATATTTTTCTTGCCATTGGTGACGATTAAAAACTTATCATCATTCATTAAAAGCATATCTCCGGCAGGATCTGAATAGGCCATACAGATCTTATTTTCTTTCTTATAATAAAAAGTACCTTCGGAAATAACCGGTTTGGCCAAAACCGACATTTTTTTGGTTTGGCGGAAATGACAGGAAATCGTTTCTGTCTGTGCACTTTTCTCTTTTAAAAGATGTTCTATGTTCTTTTCTGTGATCTTTTCTGAACTGGTTTGAGCCGTAGCCGAAAGAAGCACGGTAAACAACAAAGCATAAGCAATTAATCGTTTCATCTGAATTTTCAAGTTGTAAATTGAACAATCCGATAGTTCTGTTCAATCATTCGTTTCAATAATTCGTCCAATAATTCGGGAGCATTCTTCCGGTCGTCATGCAAAAGAATAACCGCACCCGGATGAAGTTTATCCATAATCCGTTTTACAGTCACATCAATCGGATCTTCCATCGTATCGAGCGAACGTATACTCCAACCGATGGTCTGATAGTTTCTTCTTTTTACGACTTTTGCAAGCGTAGGGTTCGTTACGCCGAACGGTGGCCGAAAATATATGACGCGTTTTCCGGTGATCGCGGTCAAAACCTGATCCGTCTTATCCAACTCTTCGTTTATCTTTTTAGGAGAAAGGATCGGAAAATAAGATTTGTGCGAATACGTGTGATTTCCGATCTGATGCCCTTCGGCGATCATGCGCCTTACGATATCCGGATAAAGTTCGGCTCGACTGCCAATCAGAAAAAAGGTAGCTCGGAGATCATGCTTTTTCAATATGTCTAAAACCCGAGACGTATGTTCGGGATGAATCCCATCATCAAATGTCAAAGCAACCGTCTTTTCTTCTGAAAACGGCAATACGGATCGTGTCTTTATATAGATCCCCGACCGGATATTGGCGGATGCATATACAAATCCCGACAAAATTACGAATATTATTCCTATAATAATCAGATACATCCGAGCGTAATCAATGATGGATACTCATTTCGGAAACTATTGTAGAGATAGATTGTCTCTACCTCATTTCTCTTCATTTCTTGCAACGCATCATAGAGCGATGCCGCCGATACGGTAGGATAAACACCGGTAGTATCATACTCGCGATAAAACAATTTTGCCGAAGAATCCTTTTCGACTCCATATCGCTTGGTCAGTTCTTCTTTCTCGATTTCAGCATCAGGAAACTCAAGTGCTTTAAGTTCGGCTATGGTATCGGCTGTTCGTTCTGATGATACCATAAAAAAGAAAGCACCTTCACCCGGCTTATCGGTTCGCCAGAACCCCATCCGTTCCATAATCTTGAGTTGCTGGGGAATTGTATAGTCGATGGCACCGACCAAGATGTTTTTATAATCTTCATCGTTGAGCAACAGTATCGCGTCTAACAACGCACTCTCAAAACTGCGTCCGCGATGAGCGTACGTCATATTATAGGAATGGTTTTTACACAACAGCCCGATCTGCGCGCCAACCGTATTAAACGTCGATTGAATAAAAGGAGTCGGATTCAACAACTGCTCATCGTTCTCAATTAGGTTTCTCAAAAACTTTTCACTGTCTTCCAAGCATCCAAGCCCCGTAGCCGTAATGATCGCGTCGACCGAATCGGCCGAAAAATGAGAATCGAAACAAGACATTCCGGTTGCGACACCCATTTTAACCATCTTGCTCATGCGTCTACGCATACCCGCATCAGGAATCAACTCGGGTAATCCCCGCGTCAGAGTATCACTACAAACAGCTTGATTTATATAATATGATTGCATTTTATTTGGAAAAAATAAGAGTCGAACTATTGCCTCCGAAACCGAATGAGTTTGACATGACGTGATCGATACGATCTGACATTTTCAGTATAGACTGAGGGTTCAGTTCTGAATCACCCGACGAAACATAATTCAGATTGGGATACAAAAGTCCGTGTTTCAGCGATAGCACCGCATATACAGCCTCAATCCCTCCGGCAGCAGCCAGGGTATGTCCGGTAAATGCTTTGGTTGAACTGAATGGAGGTATATCTTTTGTGAACACCCGTTTCAGAGCTGCCCCTTCGGATGCGTCATTATTGAATGTTCCCGTGCCATGCACATTGATATAGCCGATCTCATCCGGTCGAAGAGATGCTTTTTTCAATGCACCCCGCATCGATCGAGTCGCTCCTTCGCCATCGGATGAAGTGGCGGTCTGATGAAAAGCGTCGTTCGTATTGGCAAATCCCGTCAGAAAACAATACGGATCGTTATCCATAACCAGTTCCTCCCGGCACAAGACCAGATAAGCAGCCCCTTCACCCAAGTTCAATCCGGCACGTGTTTCATCGAAAGGACGGCAACGATTCGAATCGAGAATCATTAGCGAACGAAATCCGTTGAGCGTAAACTTACATAATGCGTCGGTTCCTCCTACGACTACATAATCCAGCATATTCGACTCTAGCATTCTCGCACCGAGCATAATCGCATTCGCCGCAGACGAACAAGCCGTACTGATCGTACTCGTAAAACCTTTTATGCCGCAATAGCGGGCGATCTGAAGCGTACTGTCTGCGCAATCGTGTGATTTTACATCACGCAAGCGTCCCTTTGTCTCATCCGACAGAAAGTCTTTATAGAAATTCTCGGTCAAATCCATTCCTCCGACAGACGTGGCGGATATAAGCCCAACACGAGCCGAAGATGTTTCTAAACCCGCATCGCGAAGTGCCAAATCTGCGGCACAGATCCCTAGTAATGCGGTTCGGGAATAACTGTCTTGTTTATTCAGACCAAGTATTTCCTTCAACTTCTCCGACGTATATTTTACTTCTCCTACCGGAACGTTATGGATACTTTCAAATAAGGTCAGCCGATCTATCCCCGTACGTCCTTCCCGAAGCGCGGTCAAATTCTCCTCAACTCCAATACCCAATGCAGATATCACACCGATACCGATAACGGGAATCCGCATTATTTCGTTCTGTTTTTGTCGATGAATTCAGCCAGCGTGTTTACTGAAAAGAATATAGGTTTCGCTTCAGCCGGATTAGCCAGGCGGATTCCGTAATATTTCTCAAGGATAAGAATGATCTCCAACGAGATCGGAAGAGCACACGTCTGAACTCCAGTCACTCCGGAGAACCTCGTATG
>CAMTOW010000161.1 GCA_947074245.1 uncultured Bacteroidales bacterium
TCACAAGCGGGCTTATATGAACAGTATAACCCAGATATGCTTTATTAAATCGCTAATCTATGAAAATGAACTCCTTACTCTCATTGATGGAACAACACTTGAGAGCAGAGAACAATCACGCAAAGTTTCTGGCTTTTGCATTCAGTCTGATGGCTTCATCAGGAATGGCTTATTCTAGCACATCTGCTCCCTCGGAGTATTTCGGCATACAGGCCGTATCGGGCGTTATGCAAACTCAAACAATCAAAGGGAATGTCGTATCGGATACGGGTGAACCGTTAATCGGGGTCAGCGTAAGTGTGAAAGGTGCGAATGTAGGTACGGTAACGGATTATGACGGAAATTTCGAGATCAAAGCGAAACCGGGCGATCTTTTGGAATTGACGTATGTGGGATTCTCACCGCTTCAGGTAAAAGTGCAGAATCAGAACCAGATGAAGTTGACGATGAAAGAAGATACCAAGGCATTGGATGAGGTAGTCGTAACCGGAGCTTTGGGTATTCGTAAACAAGAACCAAAAATGGGTTATGCCGTATCGACCGTTAAGGCAGACGAATTGATCCGTACGAATTCTGTGAATCCGATCTCATCACTTCAGGGTAAGGTAGCCGGGGTTAGCGTCAACGTAATGGGTTCGTCTGGGGTTCAATCTTCACCAAGTATCACAATCCGTGGTGCAAAATCACTAAACAGTAACAGTCAGCCAATCTTCGTAGTGGACGGTATCGTATTGGAGAATCAGATCTCGGAAGTACAGGGTGCCGACTGGGGGTCGCAGCTGAAAAACTTAAATCCGGATGACTATGAGTCGATTACGATCCTGAAAGGTGCTGCGGCGACGGCATTGTACGGATCGCGTGGTATGAACGGTGCTGTTGTGATCAATACGAAGAGTGGTGGTAAGAGAAAAGGTTTGGGTATTGATGTTTCATTCACCCATCAATTCGATAAAGTATATAAGAATCACATCGAACTTCAGGATGAATATGGTATGGGATTCTGGAATAGCTTCGAAGGAGGCTTCAATGAAAACGGTATTATTCCATTGACTGCCAATAGTTGGGGTATGAAAATGGAAGGTCAGATGGTAAACGTGCCTTGGTCGACACAGAAAGTTGCGTTCACACCACAGAAAGACAACTGGAAGGCCTTGTATCAGACCGGTCATTATAACAATACCAACGTGGCATTGAATGGCGGATCGGACAATATGAACTACCGTATCTCTTATTCGAATACCAACTCGGTTGGTGTGTTGCCGAACAATGGAATGAATCGTAACGCACTATCGATCAAGGCTGCCGGGAAAATGAACGATATTTTCAGCGTGGAGACCGGATTTCAGTTCTCTCGCTCGGATGTGAAGAATGCGGCATCACAAGGACGTTGGTTCAATACGAGTAACTTCGGACGTGCGATCACATATAGTATTCCTCGAAGCTTTGATGTAGCAGCATGGAAACAGAACTATAGAAATGATGATAACTCATTGAAACAATATGCAGATTACTCCTTGTTTAATGAAGTAGGAGAGATGTTCCATCGAATGGATTATCGCAACGAAAAACGTACGGAGGATTCTTATCTGGCAAATATCCAAATCATGGCGCAGGTATTGCCTTGGTTGGATTTCTCAGCAAAAGCGAATTACAGCTATTATAAGATTTTCGGTGAATTGAAAGAATGGGGTGCAGGGAAAGAATTGGCCGGCGGTAGCTATGCGCAAAACGGATCCAACTCCAATCAATATAACTTCTTATTCTCGGCACACGCCAATAAAAAATTCTTCGATGATCGATTCGAAGTAGATGGGCGAATCTTATCGGAAATCTACGGAAACGGACAGAACGACTGGTGGAGAAAAGCTACGAACGGAGGCCTGTTGGTTCCGGGATTCTTTAGCTTTACCAATTCAGTAGGGGAAGTACGACCGGAAGCCGGAGCCGGATTTCCGAGCACAAGAGTTGTTGGTGTAGCCGGAGTATTGAATCTTTCGTGGATGGATCAGGTGAACTTGGAGTTGACAGGACGTAATGACTGGGCTTCGTCACTTCTTTATCCGAAGATCAATCCATACGGAAAAAACAACTATTCGATTTTCTATCCGTCGGCTAACGTTTCTTGGATCGCATCAGAGACGTTCCATGATGCATTGCCAACTTGGATCTCCTTTGGAAAAGTACGTGCTTCGATCTCTCGTGTAGGATATGGTACATCTGCTTATGCAACGAACTCAACATGGGGATATTGGCAGGGGTCAATCTATGATGAAGACGGAAACGCAATCACGACAGGTGGAGTACAGGGATTGGACAAATTACAGAACTTCAATATCAAACCGGAAATTCAGCAAGAGATCGAGCTCGGATTAGATGTGAGATTCTTGAACAATCGAATCGGATTTGACTTCGCATATTATAAAAAGAACACTTATAATCAGATTCTTTACATCCCGACAACCGCAGAAAGTGGAGCGACGGAACAATGGATCAACGCAGGGGATATCCAGAATCAGGGTATCGAATTGTTGGTTGACGGACGCCCGATACAGACGCGTAACTTCAAATGGGATATGTCGTTCAACATTACACGCAACCGAGGTAAGATCAATAAATTCCACGATGGAGTAACTGAGTATTGCTTGATGGGCGACTACGAAGGAGCGCAGGTATGGGCTACCGAAGGTGGTGAGTTTGGTGTAATGACGGCAACATCCGTACGTGGTAAGTTCCAAGCGTATGACGACGCCGGAAATAAAATCGCTCATCCGAATAACGGAAAACATGTAATCTCGTTGGCATCGGATAAAAAGACTTATTCGCATGTGTCGGAAGGGACTCTTTACAATCGCTGGAGAACCGATTATGATAAAGTAAACGAGACGGAAGCGTACAAACGTACGAAACTGGGATCTGTACAGCCTAAGTTCTTCTTCGGACACACGCAGACATTCTCTTATAAAAACTTTGACGCGAATCTGCAGATCGACGGCCGTGTAGGCGGGGTGATGTATTCGAGCTCTTACGCGTTGGGTATGTCTCGCGGTAACCTGAAAGAATCACTTCGTTTCCGTGACGCTGCAAGCGGTGGTGTAGAGCGTTTGGGTTCTGACGGAAACAAGTATTTTAACGGTGTTATTCCAGATGTAATCTTCGACCAAAATACGACAGTCGTATCGGATCTGACCGGTCAGAATATTGACTTATCGGGTATGTCATTCGAAGACGCTGTAAATGCGGGACACTTGAGCCCGGTACACGTAGGTGCTTATTACCAGTCTACCTATGGATGGGCTAAGAACTTGGATACGTCAACATTTGACAATACCTGGATCGCACTTCGTGAAGTTTCATTGGGGTACACATTGCCTAAGAAATGGGTAAACAAGGCTTATGTACAGAATCTTCGTTTGGGATTCACGGCTCGCAACCTTTGCTATATCTATAATGGCTTGAAAGGAAAATTGAATCCGGAAGCAATTCAGTCAAACAACATCCTGATGCCGGTTGAATATGGTGGTACGCCATATAGCCGAAACTTCTCATTTAATGTGAGCCTAACTCTTTAAGAACTTAACCTTACAAATAACAGAGGATTCTCTGCCAAAGCCTTCCGTAGAGGCAGAGAATCCGTTTTGAAAAAATTCTTATCTTATGAAATCCAATTTCAATAAATATATCCTTTCTGCATGTTTGTTCGCAACCCTTACCTCTTGTAAGGATAACTTGCAGGATATCAATACCAATCCGGATGTAATGCCATTTACCAAACCGGAATATATGTTCACGAATGCGACACATAACTTTTTGAATAGTTCGCGTGCTCATCTGACCGGTCTTTACGGAGGAGCGATGGCTCAGATGCAGTATCTTACCTCGAAATCGGGGGTTGAGGGGAACGGACATTTTGTGGATCCGGCCAGTATCGACGGACGTTCGGTATATTCTCCAGCCTGGGGTGATTATTATTCACGCGGACGAGAGTTGCGTGAGATTATGAAAGAGATTGAGCGTTTGCCGGAAGCAGAAGAAGCAACTTATCAGGGCTTGAAAGCGATCTGTCAGATCGTAGAGGTTTATCAGGCTTGGCTGGTAGCAGAAAGTCATGGTGCTATGCCTTATACGGAAGCTTTCCTCGGTCGTGATCAGAACATCCTTACTCCTAAATATGATCTACTGCAAGATTTGTACGAATTGTTTGACGACCAATTGAAAGAAGCCGCTTCCGTGCTTTCTTCATCAAACAACTTCATGACTCTTGGAAATCAGGATTTCTTTTTCAAAGGAGATTATACGAAATGGATGAAGTTTGCCAATGCATTCCGTTTGCGTATGGCGATGCGCTTGCAGAAAGCGGATCCTTCATACTTTGAGAAAGTATTGGCAGAGGTAGGAAAAGCAGAGTTACTGCCTTCATCGAACGATGAATCATGCTATTACCGTCATCCGAAAGATTATAACAACAATATCGATGATATCAACCAGATCTGGTTATCATATCAGGTAACAGAATCATTTGTGAACTTCCTGAAAGGCTCAGAAGACCCTCGTCTTCGTCTTGTGATTCGCGGGAATGAGTTCCGTGCGGATATGGATAAATACAATCAAGCATTGAGCGCTTATCCGGAAATCGCAGAAATGGAGTGGGCAACGGATAACTATTGGGGAGCATCTGTTTCGCCGAAGAAAGTTCTAGAAACACAATCGTGGATACAGGGATACACTTTTGCAAGCTGTCCGCGCCCGGGAAGCGATCAAATGGATGACATCGTATTACGTCCTTCTTGTTTGTTACAAGGTCGTTACTTCGTGAAAAACGGAGGTTATAAAGACGGAGAAGATAATGATAACGCATCGGTAGCATTGCGCAAATCGGGTGATGAGATTAAGATGAAAACTGCGTTGATCACCTATAGTGATGTATGCTTCATGCTAGCAGAATGTGCATTGGCGAAAGGATCTGTTGCCGGAAAAGACGCGAACAGCTGGTATCAGGCCGGTGTTCGTTCTTCGATCGAGATGTATCAGATGCTCGGAGAGGAGATTTTTGTACCAGCAGCTGTAAATCAGCCGGTAACGTCAAGCGAGATCGATGCATTCCTTGCTTCGGAATTCGGACAGTTGAGCGGATCGAACGAAGAGAAAAAAGAGATGATCTTATCTCAGATGTGGGTTCACTCATTGACGAATCCGAATGAGATGTATGCTCAGTGGAAACGTACCGGATTCCCTAAATTCGATGATGAAACACCATACGCTTATGCAGCTACTTTGGAAAGACCTTACTCGGTAACGGATATTCGTTTGGAAATGCCTCGCCGTCGTAATCTGCCTACATCGAATGACAATTCGGTTGAACGTGATATCGCTTTGCAGAAACTTCTGAAAGACGCACCTTATAAAACCGAACTAGATACCAAAGGTCGTATCTGGTGGGATAAAGAATAATTTCAAGAATAATTTTGGTTTGTGATTTGAGATAATCACAATGTTGTAGACTATAGATCAAATGTATAAAACCGTCCATGTGAATGAGGCGGTTTTATGCGTTTATAGACATTATAGACAAATACATATTTATATACAGGATCGGGATCGCGAATCTTTGACTGCAATATCAGTAAGGTTTTTGTATGTATGTATGTATGTATGTATGTATGTATGTATGTATGTATGTATGTATGT
>CAMTOW010000162.1 GCA_947074245.1 uncultured Bacteroidales bacterium
CATCGAAGTGGTCAGGAGCGGATAACCCGCCGCATAACCGATCGATCCCAAATTACCGATACGTCCCCAGCTAGCACGCAGCTTCAGCGTATTCAAGGCTTTCATTTTCGGCATAAACGGTTCGGATGTGATTTTCCAAGCGACGGTTGCCGAAGGAAAGTCACCGTATTTCTTCCCATTCGGAAGACGGCCCGCATAGTCACGACGCCAAGAACCCGTTACGAAGTAACGATCGGCGAAACTGTATGACGCGCGGCCTACGACCGACACGTTATGATCGGAAGAGTAAGCATCGGTAGCCGGATCAAATCTGCCAGCCTGCGCGAAGTACATCAGCGCTTCCTCTTCGTTTTGGAAATCGCGGCCCGTAACACTGAAATAGCGATATTGATATTCGCTCGCCGTAGTGGAAGCCATCAAGCCCACATTGTGTTTGTTGAATACACGATCGTAAGAAAGCGTATTCTCAACATCCCAGCTATAATCGCGAGAGCTACTGTATGTCAGCTCATTGTTGTCAGACGGTTTGCCCGGTTCGAGACGACGAGTGGTATAGAACCGGTCGAAGTAATTATTGAGTTTGTAGGTAAAACGCGATGTAAAGTTCAAACCTTTGATCGGCTCCATGATATCGAGGAACGTAGAAGAAGTAACCGTAGAGTAATGGTTTTCGTCGTAGTTGCCTTTCAACAAACGCATCGGGTTGATCGCATCACCGTGGATATCGGCAAAGTTGCTACCGTATTGATCGATGTATTCCTGACTGCTCGGAGCAGTACCTCCGAACGATCCGTCGGGAGCATAAACTTCGGCATTTCGCGGCATCATCAACGCTGAAAGCACTACTCCGGATTCGGCACTCGAAGTATTGGCATCACGATATTTACGATTTCTCCAGGTAAGATCTTCACGAACTCTCAACCAAGGAGTCAACTTATACATGGAATTGATACGAGTCGTTACGCCTTTGTTGTAGGTGTTCTTCAGCGTTCCCTGACGATCGGATATCTCAATGGACGCCCGGTTGGAGAACGTTTCATTACCACCAGACAAGATGATGTTGTGGCGCTGGAAGGGAGCGGTACGGAAAACCTCATCGATCCAGTCGGTACGAGTCTGACCGATGTATGGATTTTTATTCACATCCCATCCGTCGGGCAGGAAAGACTCGCCACCAAGCGCTTTGGCGCGAACCATCCGTTGCTCTTCAATCGTCAGGGATTGGGGAAGATTTATCGCTTTGGAAAAACCAGCCACACCGTTGTACTCGACAGAAGTAGTGCCAGCCTCAGCTTGTTTGGTCGTAACGAGAATAACCCCCGCAGATCCGGCATAAGCACCATAAATCGCCGCAGAAGCCGCATCTTTCAGAACGGTCATACTCACTACGTCACTCATATTGAACGGAGCTCCCGGAACCCCATCGACTACATACAACGGGCTCTCGCCGCTTCGCGAACCCATACCACGAATGGTAATGGTCGGTTCTGATCCGGGGTGTCCACCATTGGATACCACCGTTACACCCGGAATCTGTCCCTGCAACATCTCTGCCGCATTGGAGATGGGACGACTTTTTATCTGCTCTACATTTCCGACCGAAGCTACGGCAGCGGAAAGGTCGCCTTTTTTCATTTTACCATATCCCACGACCACCACATCTTCAAGCTGTTTGGTGTTTTCGTCGAGGATTACAGTTATTTTCTTCTTATCACCGATCTTTTCTTCTTTGGTAATGTATCCGATGTAGCTGAATATAAGAGTTGACCCGGCAGGAGCCTGCAAGGAAAAGTTTCCATCCATATCCGTAGTCGTGCCCACACCCGGCTGATCTTTTACCGTAATATTAACACCCGGCAACGTCCAGCCATTGTTACCTTTTACCTGACCGGTTATGGAAACCTGCTGCGTCACCGACATAGGAGCCGGTTCGGGCGAACCGGAAGCCAGAGCCTCTATCGGAGCCCCAACCATCAAAGAACCAAGGGCACATGTAGCCAAGAGCGCCTTGCGGTACTTTAAACTAAATAAACAAGGGAAATCGTGATTCATTATATGTCTTTTTTAATGTTAGTTACTGTGTGAATCTCAGAATCATCTATCGTTCGTCGTATTTAAACTCGCTGTTTCTCTTTCCTTTGTTCATAAGACAACCCAAAGCGCCTGCACCCTACACTTTTTTATAAAAAAATTCATTTTTTATTCATCACCGTATGTCATATCCGCGTAACATTTCCGACAGGGAAGCGAAGAACACCAACTGACATCAAAAAAGCCGGAATCATTGATTCCGGCTATCTATGTAACTCCCCCTATGGGGGCAAATTAACGTCATGTTCAATCCATCAGTTCGAGCGCTTTCACTTTGCCTTCGGAAACCCGAACCGGCAGTTTGCGAGAACCATCCGCCAATCGCATCCAGGTAAGGAACTCTCCCGGACGAGCGCTGTCGACCTCAATTACACGCGCTCCGGAAATCAAGTCCTGATATGTATTGGTGGAACCGGAAAAGCGTCCGTATCCCAAAGCGATACCATGAAGCACAGCCACATAATCATTGCTATGATCATGCCCGACAAAAGCGCCCATCATACCACCCTGACGCAACATATTGAGGAACATACCCGAATTAAGTTGAGGCGCACACTCCTTTTCGATACGCGTCCCACGATATTTGGTCTTGTCGGGACCCAATGCTTCAGCATGTTCAGGCAACGGTATGTGAAAGAACGAAAGAGCGGGAACGGGGTTATCGCCATTGGCCTGACGGAAAGCCTGAGCCTGACGATTGTACCAATCAATCTGATCGGTCTCGATCCAACCATATCCTTCTACACCCGGAATCGTGCTGTATGCATTGGAATTTATATAATAGATGAGCAAATCGGGTTTGTCGGTTCGCGCCTTATTTACCACAACCACACCGTTTGCACAGCCATAGGTATCTATACTCCCCTTCCGGTTCATACAACCGGGGAAGGTAAGAAGATAGCTTTCGATCTCCTCATTACTCACTCCATGCTCATTATCATGATTCCCAAACGTAACTACATACGGGACCGCGTTTTCTTCCAAAACCCGCACGACATCATACCATCCTTCTTTGACCGGTTTTCCGGTAACGATATCACCGGTCAGTACGACCATATCGGGTTTTTCATTCTCCAGCACGACATTCATCATATCGAGAGAACTTTGCGAAGGTTGTTTGTCTTTGACGTAATGAATGTCGGTAAACTGAACAATCTTGAATTTGCCCTGCTCATCAAAATGAAATTTTTTCTCTTGAGCGAAGATCGTCGAGAAGCAAGAACCGATCACCGATAAGATGATCAGACTATATAGTTTATTTTTCATAGACTTGATTATTTCTGAATTACGGAACGAATCTTATCGGCAATATCCGAATTCTCCATTACGCCGGTAAACAGCTCAGCCTGCGGCCCATAAGCAAAAACAGGAACCATAACACCGCTATGCCCTTTGCTTGTGAACCAAACCTGCACCTCTCCCTCCTGCAAATCGCCATTGACCAATGACAATCCGCCTGTTTCGTGATCGGCTGTCACAATGACCAGCGTTTCTCCATCCGCAGCTGCCCATTCAAGAACCCGACCAACGGTTTTATCAAAGTCGAATATCTCTTCGACAAGATTTCCGATCTCATTGAAGTGACCAAAATCATCAATCTGAGATCCTTCGATCATCACGAAGAAACCGTTGTCGTTTTTCAAACGATTCAAAGCATCCACCGACGCACGCTGATGAATATCGCCCCGATTGAGCGCTCTTGGCAAATCGAGCGTATCGAGAAGAGCCAAAATGGGAAGAGAGGGATCGCGAAACAAGTCCTCCTCGTTATCGACATAGGTATATCCCTTCTGTTGCATCTCTTTGACGATATCACGCTTGTCATTTCGTTTGACAAAATGTTTTCGACCACCCCCAAACAGATAATCGACATTACAATCGAGATAGTCGGCGACCAGACTTTCGGTGGAATCACGTTCGACATGGTTGGCACAGAAGGCCGCGGGAGTAGCATCGTTGAGACGGCAGGTAACGACAACTCCGGTTTTCTTGCCAGAGAGTTGCGCATAATCGGTCAGGGACGTGAGCGGATTACCTAGTGTATCGACTCCTACAGAGTGATAATTGGTTTTCTGACCGGTAGCAATCGCAGTGCCCGCAGCACCCGAATCCGTAATAAGCTTATTGGCACAATAGGTTTTCGCCAAGCCCGTATAAGGCATCTGCGTCATATTGAGTTTTCCTTTGTTGGCCGTCCAGGCAGTATAGGTATGTACCAAACCCATCCCGTCGCCGATGAGAAGAACCACGTTTTTCGCCTTTAACGCCTTTACGTCGGGTAATGAAACAATCTCATAGGTATTGGGACTTTTATAGATGTTTTCGGCAGGAATCTCATTACGCGCATAGCGAGAAAGATCCCGCGACTGAGAATTGTCGGGCCTTTGGGACGAATCGTTGCCCGAACAGGCACTTAAAAGAAGAAGAATACCAAAAGCAGATGTCTGGATGAATTTCATAGTAGATCTATTTATCGTAAACTTTAAAAAGATGAATAAGAATAGAGGTCAGGGATCTTTAATCCATGGACCGACCAACCCTAAGTTTTAAACTCAAAACTTTAAGGAGGATTTGAGAAAAGGAGAATTACGACTCTTTTCCTTTATCCGCTCGGATACGAGAAAGAACTTTTTCCAAAGCTTTTTCCGTGTCGAACGAAGAGAGAAGTTTCTGACGATCGTTTAATTTGTCGATATTCTTCAAATCGCCGAAAAACAGATCGGACTCGTCGGATGAGAATCCCGAATCGGAGATCCATTCGTCGAGCAGCTCCTCTTCTGATTTATGTTTGTTTTTGTTTTGCATTCTGTCAATACCATTTATCCATAAGACAACTTCGAAGGATATTCCCCTATGGAAATTTGGCATAAAATTAAATATTTAGGAAAATGGTGCATATTCATGAAGTCTCGAACGAATCATTTTTAAGGATTTCCCCATATATGACTCTACCGTTTTTATGGATATTGACATTTGAGTGCTGATTTGCGCATAGGTCATATCTTGACGGCGATGCATCAAAAAAACCGTTCTCAATTTTTCGGGCAACCCCATTATGGCCTTATCAATCAACTGTTGTAACTCGCGCGCCGTAAGAATATCTTCTTCACGGCCGGCTTCGGTCATGATAGAAAGATGTTCGGAAACGTAGTTCATCTCTACTTCGCGATGGCGAATATAATTCAGGCAATGATGCTTTACAGAGGTGATAAGATAAGCCCGAATCGACGTGCTGATCCGAATTGATCTGCGATCGCGCCAAAGTTTGTAGAACACTTCCTGAACAAGATCTTCGGCTATCTCGCGCGAAGGAATAAAGCGCAAGGCATAGAGACTGAGTGGAGCATAATAGTGACGGAATAGGGACTGATAAGCTTTTTCGTCATTTTCTAAACAGACTTTGAGGAACAAGTCGTTGTCAAGATTCAATGTTTCGTTCATTTTGAGGTGTGTCATGTGTCAATATCGCATCGCAGACTAAAAAAGACTCATTGCCGGCTCAAATAAGAACCGGGAAAATAAGAATAAATAGGTCTTAGATCGGAAGAGCGTCGTGTAGGGAAAGAGTGTTAAGATTAGTGTAGA
>CAMTOW010000163.1 GCA_947074245.1 uncultured Bacteroidales bacterium
TTCCAAATTATTGTTGGCGCAGAATTTTCGTGGATTTGAAGCCCGTCGCCGTCTGAACCAGATTCGCCGGGTTGGAACCAATGTACCATATTCCAGTAACTCGAAGCAGCAACAATCATATTGGACATCAACAGGTAATGATTCAAGCCATCAAAAGCAGCCGACGCTCCACCACGCCGAAGAGAAACGACCGACGCACCGACTTTGCCGTCGAACCATCCGCCATTGGCAGAAGCCACATAAAAGGCTCGATCTAAAAAACATTTCATAGAACCTGCTATTCCGGCAAAATAAACCGGAGATCCCAATAGTATCGCATCCGCATCTTTGAGTATCTGCAACCATTCATTTACCTCATCCGTATGAATGATGCATTGTTCGTTTTTATTCTCGATACATTTGTTACAGGCGATACAACCATGAATCTGCTTATTCCCTACATGAATTATTTCCGCATCAAAACCAGCATTTCGAAATTCTCGACAAAGCAGATCTAGTGCAAACGCTGTATTTCCTTTTTTTCGCGGACTTCCGTTGATGGCAACAATTTTCATAAGAATCAGATTTAACGTTAATATTCAGCTAATTATATCAACAAAGAGAAATAAAAAAATGTTGCGACAAATATTTCTTCAGCATTACAATTCTCAATTATCCCTAATAACCAGATTTTTTTTAAGAAAAGATTTTGCGGATGTTATTAAACATATTATCTTTGTTGTGTGTTTAATAGCAAAGGGCTTGTAAACACATTAGTTCGTTGAAATTTTGTAAGGTCAGATAAATCTTTTGGAAACAATGGGTTTCCATATCTAATTATTTACATCTATAAAAAGAAATTATTATGACTACAGTAAAAGATTTATTATTACAAGAATTGACATCAAAAGGTTTTATCTATTATCCAGGAATGAAACGATTGATGCATAAAACAGAATCGGCAGAAAAATCTTCCGTAACTGTGATTGAAATGTCAAACGACAAAGAATGTCGCGTATTTTTCAGTTCTAAAGACAACAATACAGCTGAATATACCGATAACCGCTTATTCGGCTATGATGTCGACACAATTCTAAGATATCTGAATAAACTAACAGATCTTAAACATTTGGCTATCGCCTAATTAAAACAAAAACATCATTATCTGGACCTTGCAATTACTTCACGTACAACATGCCGCCTGCAAACTCAAAACGAGTGATGCAGGTTTTTTTTTGCCCGTATTCGAAATAAATCTTTTTTTGATTGAGTGTCGGGAGCAAACGCTCCACCTCTACTGTAGTCGATTCACATCTTTTTCTTTCCCATGCGGCAACTCATTCAAAATCTCTTTTTGAGAATATATACCTTTGCATAAGAAACAATTTTTTGGATTAGATTAGAGTTATTTTTATATGGTTAGTGGTGTAACCATTTATTTGGGAGGTTGGGCTCGTGAGAGTCTGACCTCTGTTTTTTTATTCATATTTTGGTTTAATTTAAATATTGATTATATTACCAACGAATTTTAATATTACATCAATCACCATGAATTCTCAAATCATCGAGTGCGTTCCCAATTTTAGCGAGGGATGCGACTCTAACATCATCAATGCAATTTTAGAGAGTATCCAGTCGGTAGACAAGGTCAAACTTTTACATGTCGATCCGGGACAGGCGACCAACAGAACCGTAGTGACATTCGCCGGTCCGCCGGAAGAGGTCTGTGAAGCCGCTTTCAGAGCAGCTTGCAAAGCAGCAGAACTCATCGATATGCGTAAACACAAGGGCGCACATCCTCGTATGGGCGCAACTGACGTATTGCCTTTGATTCCGATCGCGAACATCACACTGGAAGAAACCGCCGAACTTGCCCGCAAATTGGGTAAACGATTGGCGGAAGAAGGACATATACCGGTGTATGCCTATGAAGCCTCCGCCTTAAAACCAGAACGCAAAAATCTGGCTGTATGCAGAAAAGGTGAATACGAAGCTTTGGAAAAAAGATTTTCGGATCCGAACGAAAGACCGGACTTCTGGAGTGGCGATTATACTGAATCGGTAGCACGCACCGGCGCAACCGCCGTAGGCGCGCGAAACTTCCTAATCGCAGTAAACTACAATTTAAATACGACATCTACCCGACGCGCAAACGCAATCGCATTTGACGTGCGTGAAAAAGGGCGACCAGCACGCGAAGGAAATTCCCTAACCGGAAAACTACTTAAAGATGAAAAAGGGAATACAATCAATATACCCGGTACGCTAAAAGGCACTAAGGCGATCGGTTGGTTTATCGATGAATATGGAATCGCCCAAGTATCGATGAATATCACCGACATCAAGGAAACGCCACTTCATATCGCTTTTGAAGAAGTATGTCGCAAAGCAGACGAAAGAGGAATACGCGTTACCGGAGCCGAGATCGTAGGGATGGTACCCAAACAGGTTATGATCGACGCCGGGAAATATTTCCTAACCAAACAGGAGCGATCATTGGGTATCCCTGAAAAAGAGATCATCCGCATAGCAGCCCAAACCATGGGACTGAATGAACTTAGCGAATGGAAAGCTGAAGAGCGAATCATCGAATATCTTCTTGAAGACAAAGAGAGCAAAAAGAAACTTACCGGACTAACCATCAAAGAGTTTGTAGAAGAAACAGCCAGCGAATCGCCTGCCCCAGGAGGAGGCTCCGTATCGGCCGTGATGGGCGCAATGGGAGCTTCGCTTGCCGCCATGGTAGCCAACCTATCAGCTCATAAACGCGGATGGGATCATCAATGGGAGTACTTCTCGGATGTAGCAACGAAAGGGCAACACCTCATGAACCGATTGCTATCGCTCGTTGATGAAGACACAGAGGCCTTCAACCGCGTGATGGATTGTTTCCAAATGCCCAAAGGGACTCCTGAAGAAAAGGCTTTGTATCGCTCCGCACTCGAAGCAGCAACCCTATTCGCCGCAGAAATACCCTTAAAAACAATGGAAACGGCATTTGACGTATTACCTTTATTGAAAGCAATGAAGGAAAAAGGAAATCCCAATTCGGCATCGGACGTTGAGGTTGGATTCGCCGCTATACGAAGCGCCGTAGAAGGAGCCTATAGAAACGTAATCATTAACGTATCGTCTTTAGAAAATAAAGACACGGCGGAGGCCTTAATAAATAAGGCAAAGGAAATTTTAAATGAAACCGAACGTATCGTGACAGAAATGACACGATAACCAAGACCCTTATAACGATTACGGCTGTTTGATTATATAATATAAGCAGCCGTAATTTTCCAAGATCGGAAATACCTTTCGACGATTGCTAAATTTTTCTCCAAAATCTAAAACTACAATCTTACCATCATGAATAAACAATTGTTGCAAAAAGAGATTCTGGAAGGTATTCCGGAAATGCTCCCCGAACAAAAAACATACGATCCGGCCATCAATCATGCTCCGGACAGAAAGCAGATTCTTAATCAGGAAGAAAAGAAATTAGCGCTCAAAAACGCGCTGCGCTATTTCAAACCGGAATTGCACGCCACTTTGGCTCCGGAATTCCTAAAAGAACTGGATCAATACGGGCGGATTTATATGTATCGATATCGCCCAGACCAAAAAATATTCGCACGTCCTATTCATCATTATCCAGCGAAATCCACACAGGCCGCATCCATCATGTTAATGTTGCAGAACAATCTGGACGAAATCGTGGCTCAACATCCGCATGAATTGATCACGTACGGAGGTAACGGAGCTGTTTTTCAAAACTGGGCTCAGTATCGCCTGACCATGAAATATCTTTCGCAGATGACGGATGATCAAACATTGGTTTTGTATTCCGGACATCCGATGGGATTATTCCCTTCGCATCCTGACGCGCCTCGCGTAGTCGTAACCAATGGAATGGTGATACCGAATTATTCCAGTCGTGACGATTGGGAAAAATTCAATGCTTTAGGCGTTTCTCAATACGGCCAGATGACAGCAGGATCTTTTATGTATATCGGTCCACAAGGAATCGTACACGGCACGACAATCACCGTTATGAATGCCTTACGAAGAAAAGACGTTAACGCAAAACCGGAAGGAAAACTATTCATATCTTCCGGATTGGGAGGCATGTCGGGCGCACAACCTAAAGCAGGAAACATATCGGGCGTAGTGAGCGTTACCGCCGAAGTGAATAAAAAGGCGATCGATCGCAGAAAAGAACAAGGATGGGTCGACGAGGTTTATGACAACACCGACCTGCTGATGGAAAGAATCCGAAAAGCAACATCGGGAAAAGAAACGGTATCTATCGCATATCATGGAAACATTGTGGATTTATGGGAAAAACTTGCGGATAGCGACATCGAGGTAAATATCGGTTCAGATCAAACATCTTTGCATAATCCGTGGGCAGGAGGATATTATCCGGCAGGACTGACTTTTGAGGAGGCGAACCAGATGATGAAGGTGGATCCGGAACAATTCAAAGAAAAGGTTCAACACTCTCTTCGGCGCCATGTCGACGCAATTAACAAACTGACGGCAAAAGGGATGTATTTCTTTGATTATGGAAATGCGTTCTTACTTGAAGCTTCACGCGCGGGTGCTGACATCTTGAATCCAGACGGTACATTCAGATACCCATCGTACGTACAAGATATCATGGGACCACTCTTCTTCGATTACGGATTCGGTCCGTTCAGATGGGTTTGCACTTCATGTGATCCGAAGGATCTTCTAAAAACAGATAAAATTGCAGCCAGAATCTTAAAGAAAATCCAAAAGAAAGCTCCGGAAGAGGTTCAAATGCAGATCAATGACAACATACATTGGATTGAAAATGCAATGGAGAATAATCTGGTAGTGGGATCGCAAGCTCGAATATTGTATGCAGATTCGGAAGCTCGAATTGAAATCGCAAAAGCATTTAACGAAGCGATCAAAAAAGGGGAAATATCCGCTCCGATCGTAATCGGTAGAGATCATCACGATGTATCGGGAACAGACTCTCCGTATCGTGAAACATCGAATATTTATGACGGATCTTCATTTACAGCCGACATGGCAGTACATAATGTGATCGGAGACTCTTTCAGAGGCGCTACCTGGGTATCTATCCATAATGGCGGAGGCGTAGGCTGGGGTGAAGTTATCAACGGCGGTTTTGGTATGACTCTAGATGGTTCGGACGATGCAAAAAGACGTCTGAAATCTATGCTCCTATGGGATGTAAACAATGGTATCGCCAGAAGAAGCTGGGCGAGAAACCAGGGGGCGATGCGAGCAATCGAACGTGAAATGGAACGTACGCCAAAACTACAAGTAACAATGCCTAATCTGACAGATAATGATCTGATCGATTCTTTATTTTAAATCAAAAACATCATGGAAAACTTAATTACGACACAAGATATCACGATCGAAGGTATTCATAGAATACTGGAGAATAAAAAACCGTTGAAATTATCGAACGAAGCAATCGAAAAAATCGAAAAATGCAGAAACTATCTAGATAAAAAAATGGAGACAAACTCTGCTCCTATCTATGGTATAAACACCGGCTTCGGTTCACTTTACGATATAAAGATCGATCCCGATCAGCTCGCTCAATTACAAAAAAACCTAATCATTTCGCATGCATGCGGACTGGGTGACGAAGAGCCTCATGAAATCGTAAAAATGATGCTTCTGCTAAAGATACGTTC